>JBMLMS010000125.1:0-3889 GCA_049243925.1 Pirellulales bacterium | reverse complement strand
GCCGAACAGGATTGCCTGGAGGGCGAAGGCGAACGTCCGGCGAGACGGTACGGGGCAGCCCCGAGCCGGCTTGGGCGTGTTCGAGCAGCACAGGCGGGACGTCGTTCGCCCCGTTGGCGTCTGGGCAACTCCGGGCGGGCTGGGTCAGACTAGCGGGGTTGCGACGCCGCCTTACACTCGTCCGGTCGATCACGTCAGCGCTCCAGTGAGTCCCCTCATGGCACCATGTCTCCTCGAAACCCCGCTCTGCCGGTGGCACGAAGCCCATGGCGGCCGGATGGTCGATTTCGCCGGCTGGTCGATGCCGGTGCAGTATGCCTCGATCGTCGATGAGCACCTGGCCACGCGCCGGGTCGCGGGGCTCTTCGATGTGTCGCACATGGGTCGACTGTCCGTGACCGGACCGGCCGCGATCGACTGGCTCGAAGGGCTGCTCACGCGGAAGGTCGCGGGGATCGAGCCGGGGCAGCTCCGCTACACGCTCGTGACCGGCATCCCCTCGGGTGGGACCCAAGCAGTCATTCTCGACGACGCCATCGTGTCGCGCGATACGGATGCGGCGGACAAGACGCCCCGCCTCGGCCTCGTCGTGAATGCGAGCAACCGCGAGCGTGTCGTGGAGTGGGTCACGTCCCAACTGCCGCAGACGGGCGTCGTGCTCGCCGATCACACCTTCGAGACGGCCATGATCGCCGTGCAGGGGCCGCGGGCCATCGAGGTCGTGTGTGGCCTCTGTCCACCGGCCGACGGCGAGCGGATCGCAGCCCTCCGGCCCTATCGGGCGACGACCGCACAGATCGGCGGCCACCCGGCCGCCGTGAGCCGCTCGGGATACACCGGCGAAGACGGCGTGGAGATCGTCGTGCCCGCGGCCGCTGCGGAGGCCGTGTGGATCGCGATCCATGCCGCGGGAGCACCGCTCGGCCTCATGGCGTGCGGACTCGGGGCCCGTGACACGCTTCGGCTCGAGGCGGGCATGCCTCTCTACGGCCACGAACTCCGCGCGGAGAGTGATCCGTTTGCCATCGGCCTCGGCCTTGGCGTGAATCTCGACGGTCGTTCCTTTCCAGGGGCCGAGCGATTTCGCATGCTTCGTGGTCATCCTGTGGGCCGTGTTCGGGCCGGGCTCGTGTTCGATTCGAAACGGGCCGCCCGCGAGGGCAGCACTGTCTGGCAGGGCGACCGCGAGATCGGCGTCGTGACGAGCGGAAGCCTCGCGCCTTCGCTCGGCCAGGCGGTGGCGATGGCGATGCTCGATCGTGCGGCCGCCGAGCCGGGCACGGCCGTCGAAGTCCTCATTCGCGACACGAAGCAGAGTGCCCGCGTGACTCCCCTCCCCTTCTATCGGCGCGGCTGATCGGCGACGATTCCGCTGAGCATCCCTTTTCATCAGGAGAACCCAGCCATGGCGGCAGCGATGAAGTTTGCGAAGTCTCACGAATGGGCCCGTCCCGAGGAGAGTGGCCTGGTGACCGTCGGCATCTCCGCGTACGCCGTCGAAGCACTCACCGATCTCGTGTTCATGCAGCTGCCCGAGGTGGGCCGGCACGTGCAGGCGGGCGAGTCTCTGGGTGAGATCGAAAGCGTGAAAGCCGTCAGCGACGTCTACGCGCCCGTGTCGGGCGAAGTGGTGGAGGTCAACACGGCCCTGCCCGGGGCCCTGGAGACGCTGGGCCGCGATCCATATGGATCTGGCTGGCTGGTCCGGCTGCGGCCGGCCGACGTGGCCGACATGGCGGCGCTCCTCGACCAGCCTGCGTACGACGCTCTCGTGAAGAGCCAGCCGCACTGACCGCCCGCGCGGGAGGCGCGATCATGACCCTCCGTGTCTGGTGGGACGAGCCTGCCGACGGCCCCTGCAACATGGCGGCCGATGAACTGCTCGCCGCCGAGGCCTCCGACCGCGGCGAGATCTGCATGCGGATCTACGGCTGGCAGCCTGCGACCGTGTCGCTGGGAGGATTTCAGCGGGGTGTCGATGCGCGAGCCGAGCGGTCGATCGCCGGCGTCCCCATCGTGCGCCGGCCGAGCGGCGGCGGCGCGATCGTTCACGGCAGCGACCTGACCTACGCCGCCGCGGTCCCGAAAACGCATCCCTGGGGCGGCAGGCCGCAGCTGCTCTACGACGCCCTCCATGAGGCGATGCGGCAGTCGCTGGGAGCGTTCGGAGTCGAGGCGGTGCTCTGGCGACCGGCGGAGACTGTGGTCGCGCCGGTGGCCGGCGAACGGTTCTTCTGCTTCGATAGGCGGTCTTCGGGCGACCTCGTCGTGAGAGGGTCGGGGACGGCGGACGGGCTGGGGCACAAGGTGATGGGCAGTGCCCAGCGGAGGCTCGCGGCGACGGTGCTCCAGCACGGCAGTTTGCTCCTGCGCCGCAACCTCGACGTCGCCCCCGCGGCCAGCCACCCGGGCCTCGACGACCTGATCGGCGGCGGTTTTCCCGCGGCGGCGGTTCGGCCCCTCGTCAGGGCCTGGATCGCGGCCGTCGCGACAGCCCTCGGCACGGAGGTCGTCGAGGAGTCGGGGCGATTCCAAGATGAGAAACTCGTGAGGGAGAAGGCACTGGAGTTCGCATCTGAGCGATGGACGTGGCGGCGCTGAGAACGCCGCAGACGGAGACATACCCACCGCCCACCCTCTGGCCTTCAGCCACGGATCGTGGGTAGGATACAAAGTGTCGGCGCTGTCGCGCGTCGTCGTGAATCGTCGGTCGGGAACCCCCCCACCCATGCAAACCAAACTCATCGTGGCCTCGGGCAAAAGCGCGGGGCGGGCGATTGCGATCAAGCGAAACACGCTGCTCATCGGCCGCGCCGAAGACTGTGATGTGCGGCCGCTGAGCGAGGACGTGAGCCGCCGACACTGTGCAATTCATGTCGGCCCGGCCGACGTGTGGGCGGAAGACCTCGGCAGCCGAAATGGCACGTTCGTCAACGGCGTCAAGATCAAGGAGAAGACGAAGCTGGCGGATGGTGATCTTGTCAGGGTGGGCGCGCTCGAACTGCAGGTGTCGTGCGCGAAGCCCGTAACGCAAGGCGCCGAAGACGACGTATCGAAATGGCTCATGGCCGACGATGCTCCCGCCGGCATGTTCGACACGACCCAGACCCTGCGTGCCCCCGGCGCTCCGGCGGCCGACGACTCCGCCGCGCTCGACGCCAGCAACATTCACGCCAGTCTGCCGACCGACACCGCGGGGTCGGGAAGTTCACCGTCTGGCATCTCGTCGAAGTCGAGCAGCAGTCTGGCGATCGAGGCCGTGAAGGAATCGCAGTCGAAGCCGGGCATCCTGCCTGCGGCCGCGAAGAAGTCGGCGGACACTTCCCGTGATGCGGCGGCCGAAGCCCTGCGGAAGTTCTTTAACAACCGCTGATGCCCGGTTGTGACGGTCGTGCCGCCAGGGGCTGATCGTGCCGGTCGTGCCCACCGGACGACCCGGGCCAACCGCAGATTTTTCGGGACGGGAAAAGCTTGCGCACGCGGCAGCGGTCATAGTTCCCTCAGACCTTCCCACGGAAAGGTCGGCTGGCCGCACCAACCCCGCTCGATGGAGAACCGCCCGATGTCGATCGCCACGCTGAAGACTCCCCGCTGTGCCACCCGCAAGACCGAACACTCCCAGTCGGCCCGCCGCCGCCTGATCGACCCCACCACCTGCGAGCGCGACTACGCGACCGACGAGCTCGAATTCATGCAGGCCCTCGACCGCTACAAGCGCACGAGCGGCCGAATGTTTCCGACGTGCAGCGAAGTCCTGGAAGTCGTCCGCTCGCTGGGCTATGTCCGCGCAGCGAACGGCTGAAGATTGCTGAACTCGTGGCGGCGGAATGCGTTGGCGCCGGCTCGGGGTTACCCCGTACCGTCTCGCCGGACGTTCGCCTCCGCCCTC
>JBMLMS010000124.1:0-12965 GCA_049243925.1 Pirellulales bacterium | reverse complement strand
CGGGCGGTGGGGGGTCGGCCCGGTGGCGGCGGCCCCCGTCTGGCTCCCCCCCCCCCGCCCCGGCGCGCCCAACGCCGAGCTCGCTCAAGCCTTCGCTTCGTCGAGGGCCTGCTGGAGGCGGGCCTTGGGTTGCACGCCCATGAACTGCTGCACGAGCTGGCCGCCCTTGAAGATCATGATCGTGGGGATGCTCGCCACGTTGTAGGTCATCGCCACGCGGTTGTTGTCGTCGACGTTGACCTTCCCGACGCGAAACGTGCCGGTGTTTTCGGCGGCCAGTTCTTCGATCGTGGGGCCGATCATCCGGCACGGGCCGCACCACGGGGCCCAGAAGTCGACGAGCACCGGCACCGGCGAGTCGAGAACCTCGCTCTGGAAGTTGGCGTCGGTGAATTCGAGGGCATGCTGTCCCATGGCGGAGGCTCCTGCTGGCTGCGAGAGGTGTGTATCTTGGCGCCGGGCGTCCCGGGTCGCTCTCCGGCGTGCGGAGTGCCGGAAGTATATCGCCTCCCTCCGTTCGCAACAGCGGATCGTTCATGAGCACGCGTGATGACAGTGGGGCGGGCATGCGGTGCTGGCTCGTGGAACGACGGCCGGACGGGAGCGTGGCTGGCGGAGTTGCGGAGGGAGCCGCCGCATCGGTGGCCTGCTGCGACGGGCCGCTCGTGCGGGTCGAGGCGGCAGGCTTTAATTACAAAGACGCCCTCGCCTGCAGCGGCCATCCGGGCGTCGCCAAGACACTGCCACTCATTCCGGGCATCGACGCCGCCGGCACGCTCGTCGAGGCTGCCGCCGGGCTGCCCGCGGGCACGGCCGTGGTGGTGACGGGCAACGGCCTGGGAGAGACGCGGCCCGGCGGGTTTGCCACGCATCTGCGGCCGCCGGCCGAGGCGCTCGTGCCCCGGCCACCGGAGCTCTCGGCCCGGGCGGCGATGGCGCTCGGCACGGCGGGCCTTACGGTGCTGCTCGCGCTCGATCGTCTGGCTCAGGTCGCGGCACCAGGGCACCGTGAGCATGCCGACGACGAATGGCTGGTGACGGGAGCGAGCGGTGGCGTGGGAATGGTCGCGGTGGCCGCGCTTGCGGCAGCGGGCCGGACGGTCGTGGCGTGCAGTCGCAAGCCGACGGCCGGGCCTGTGCTGCGTGCGCTGGGGGCCGCGTCGGTCGTGCATCCCGACGCCCTGCGCGGCGATCCCGGCAAGCCGCTCGTGCGCGGCCGGTGGGCGGGCGTGGTCGACACGGTGGGCGGGACGCTCTTGGCGGACGTGCTGCGGGCCGTGTTGCCCGGGGGCGGCGTCGCTGCGATCGGCATGGCCGGTGGCGTCGATCTGCCGACGACGGTGTATCCCTTCATTCTCCGCGGCGTCACGCTCTGCGGCATCGACGCCGCCACGCTGCCCACGCAGGCCGAACGGGCGGCGCTCTGGCCGCGGCTGGCCGCACTGTGGCCGCGGCTGTGCGACACGCTGCCCGTGGCCACGCTCGCGCTCGAGGAAGTCGGCGACTGGTCGGCGGCGCTGCTCCGGGGTGATGCCTTCGGCCGCGCCGTCGTGGTGCCCTTCGCTCGCGTGCACCGGCACACGATCAATCTGGCGGGGGCGTGGGAGCGGTCCGATCGCGTGTGGCGCCGGCAGTTTGGCCAGCCCACCGGCATCGAGCCGGGCGACTCGGTCCGGCTCGTCTTCGTCACCCCGGGGAACGCGACGGTGATGCTCAACGGCGCGTCGCTGCCCGCTCTTGGGGGCGACGAATCACGCTGGAGCCACGACGTGACGGCCCTGCTTCGCGATCGCAACGAACTCGCGCTGACATGCGAGACATCAGCCGGGGTCGACGGTCCTGCTTCGGGCCGCATGCCGCTGCCTGAACGACTCGGCCACCCGGTGCTCGAGATCGTCTCGCGTGTCAGCGATCCTTGACACGAGCGATCGGAAGTCGCTACGAAGCACTTCTCCACACCACGAATCATCGAAAAGTCTCGCCACGGGAGCACTCACATGTCGGTCATCAGAGTCGGAAGCACGAGCACGTATGCCGATGGCTGGGCAGCCATTTTCGCGGGCAAGTCGGCCAAAAAAGCCGCCAAGAAGCCGGTGGCGAAGAAAAAGGCCACGGCGAAGAAGAAGCCCGTCGCTAGAAAGCCGACGAAGAAGCGAAAGTAGGACAGGCTTCAGCCTGTCGAAGTGCTGGCAAGCGTCTCGCCCGTCCGTGTGGCTGGTCACGATTGGCAACCGGGACAGTTGCCTGATACGCCTATGACTTGCCCAGTTCCTTGGCGCGGGCGGCCGCGGCGACGACGGCGTCGATCAGGGCGCTCCGCACCCCCCGCTGTTCGAGCACGGCGAGGCCGGCGATCGTCGTGCCGCCCGGGCTCGAGACGCGGTCTTTGATCTGGGCCGGATGCTCGCCCGTCTGTTCGAGCAGCGCCGCCGTGCCGGCGAGCGTTTCGACGGCGAGCGCGAGCGCGAGCGGCCGGGGCAGCCCGGCCTTCACGCCGCCGTCGGAAAGCGCCTCGACGAGCAGTGCCACGAATCCCGGCCCGGAGCCCGAGAGGCCCGTCACGGCGTCGAGGAGCGATTCGTCGACCTCGTGGACGGTGCCGACGGCCGCGAGAAGCGCGTGCACCCGTTGTGCCGCGGCCGCAGGCACGTCGGGCGTACGGCACACGACCGACACGCCTCGGCCCACGAGGCACGGGGTGTTTGGCATGACGCGGATGATTCGTTTCGTGCCCGCGAGGTCGGCGAGAGTCGCAAGCGGCAGGCCGGCTACGATCGACACGAGCACGGCGTCGTGTGGGATCACCGGCGCGAGCTCCTGGCAGGCCACGGCTGCCTGCTGCGGCTTGACGGCCAGGAACACGACCGCGGCGTCGCGCACGGCCTCGGCCATCGAACCGGCGAAACGCACGCCGGGCACGCTGGCGGCGAGCCGGCCGCGGGCCGCTTCACTCGGATCGATCACCGTGATGCCGCTGCCGCTGACGAGGCCGGCACGGCAGAAGCCGTCGGCCAGGGCGAGGGCCATCTGGCCGCCGCCGACCATGGCGATCGAGTCGGGCCCGGTCGGTTGCGTCATCGGGGCTCCTTCGCGCCGGGAGGGATTGTGACCGGAGGCAGGTCGCGCTCGAGCGCATCGAGATCGAGCCGCGACACCCACAGCTGGCTCGCCGGCATTCGGCCGCCGCCATCCCGGCTGGCCGTCCACATGAGGAGCGCCCCATCGGGAGAAAAACTCGGCAGCACGTCGGCCCCGGGGTGGTCGGTGAGCCGCAGCGGAGCGCCTGCGTGGAACGAGCCGCTCGACGCGTCGTAGCGAGCCATCCAGAGGTCGTAGTTTGGCCGCTGCGACGGGTCGGCGTGGTCGGCGCCCGTCCAGATCAGCCACGGCTTCGTGGGATGCCAATACGGGGCCCAGTGCACGGCCTTGCCGCTCGTGATCGCGGTATCGCCCGAGCCGTCAGCTCGCATCACGTGGATCTGGAGCATGTCTTTTTCGAGCCGGTCGGTGCGATAGGCGATCCAGGCGCCGTCGGGCGAGAAGAAGGGGCCGCCGTCGTAGCCGGGGGCATTCGTGAGCTGCCGGACATCGCTGCCGTCGGCGTTCATCACGTAGATGTCCGGATCACCGTCGCGATCGCTCACGAACAAGATTCGCGAGCCGTCGGGCGAATACGAGCACTCCGCGTCGTAGCCTGGCGAATGCGTGAGCCGCACGAGCTCACCGCTCGAGAGCGACGCCGAAAAGATCTCCATCTCCGGATCGAAGTCCCATTGGTAGCGACGCCGGCGGCCGGTGCGGGCGTCTTCTTCAGCCTGGGCGCGGGCGGCTGCCTCTGTCTGCTCGAGCGCGGGGTCGAGGTGGCTCGATGCGAACAAGAGCCGGCCGCCGTCGGGAGAAAACCAGCAGCAGGTGGTCCGACCGCGGCCCGTGCTGATGCGGCGCGGGGCGGCGACGGCCGGTGCCGCCGCGTCGAACGGCTGCACGTAGATTTGATAGAAGGGGTAGCCCTGCGGAATGCCCTGATAGCAGATGCTGCGGGCGTCGGGGGCAAAGTATCCCTCGCCCGCTTTCGTGAGGCCATCGGTCACCCGCTGTGCCGCCCCGAGCCAAGCCGCCTCCAGCCGCGACTCCGGCTCGGCGAGAACCTGCCCTGCGCCGCTCGCGGCGAGCAAAATGGCGAGCACGGAAAAAAATGAGTTGTCGGTTTTTCGCATGCCGCTCAGTATAGGGCCGACGACGCACCACGCAGGAGGCCGCGGGATGAAGATCTACACGAAAACAGGCGATGCCGGAGAGACGGGACTGTTTGGCGGCCCGCGGGTTCGCAAGGATCACGCCCGGATCGAAGCCTTCGGCACGGTCGACGAGCTCAACAGCCATCTCGGCCTCGTGCGCACGCTCCCTGGCGCCGCCGCCTTCGATCCACTGCTGCGGCGGATCCAGAGCGAGCTCTTCGACCTGGGCGCGGAGCTGGCCACGCCAGGCGACGCCGCGGAACGGATCGGCATCGAGCACGTCGAGGCCATCGAGGCGGCGATCGACCACCATGAAGGCTGGCTCGAGCCACTCACGTGCTTCGTGCTGCCCACCGGAACCCCGCTCGCCGCCGCCCTGCATGTGGCCCGCACCGTCTGCCGCCGCGCCGAGCGGCGGGTCGTCGCCCTCGCCGCCCAGCTCGACATGATGACCCCGGCGAACGCGATCGAATATCTGAACCGGCTCGGCGACCTCCTGTTCGTGTTGGCACGCGCCGCCAACAAACAGGAGAATGTGGCTGATGACCCCTGGCACCCCGCCTGACGTCGCCCCGCCCGCCGCCGTGGCCGATCTGCGTCGCCGCGTGGCGGCGCAGCACGCCGCCGGCGGCCCCGGCATCCAGACGAGCGCCCTGGCCTCCGATCTCACCGACGCCGTGGTCGTCGCGGTGTGGAATGGCATCGCCGCCGAGGTGCCCGCGCCAGCCGGCTTCTTTGGTCGCGAGGTGGCGCTCGTCGCGCACGGTGGCTACGGACGGCGCGAGATGGCCCCGTTTTCCGACGTCGACCTGATGATCCTGCACGCGGCCGATCCGCAAGGGCCCGTCGCGGAGGCGGCCCGTCGCCTGTTGCAGGCGCTGTTTGACGCGGGGCTGCAGGTGGGGCAGAGCGTGCGGACTGTCAGCGAGGCGGTGCGGCTCGCCGCGGGCGACGCCACGATCTACAGCTCGCTCTCCGAGTGCCGGCTGCTGGCGGGCAACGGCGACCTGCTCACGCGGCTCGAAAGCCGGCTGCGTGGTCTGGCGCGGCGGTCGACGAAGCGGCTCGCCGAGCGGCTGATCGCCGCCCGCCGTGAGGAGGCGGAGAAGTTTGGCGAGACGACCGCCCTGCTCCAGCCGAACGTGAAGCGTTCACCGGGCGGGCTCCGCGACATCCAGCTCGTGCGCTGGCTCGGTCACGTGGGCTGGGGCACGACTTCGCTCGACGATCTCGTGCACGTGGGCGCGCTCTCCAAGCGGGATGCCGAGGGCCTGCGGGATGCCGGCGAGTTTCTGACGCGGGTTCGCACCGACCTCCATCTGGCGGCCGGTCGGGCCACCGACGACCTCACCCGTGAGGAGCAGGTGCGGCTCGCGGCCGCGCGGGGGATTGGCGAACAGGCTGGCCTGCTCGGCGTCGAGCGGTTCATGCGCGGCTATTTCGGCCACACGAGCCGGGTGGCCGAGGTGGCCGACACGCTCGTGCGGCGGCTGCGGCAGCCGCCCGCCATCAGCCGGTGGATCGCCGGGCTGGCGGGGCATCGCGTGGCCGGGCTGTTTCGCGTCGGCCCCGCCGACGTCGCCGCGCTGCCCGACATGAAGGCGGCGGTGGCCGCGCGGCCCGCGGGCGTGGTGCAGCTCGTCGAGCTGGCGATGCTCTACGATCTGCCGATCGCCGCCGACACGTGGGACGCGGTGCGCATCGCCTGGGGCGACGCCGCGACCGGCATGCCGCCGATCGATGCCGAAACGCTGGCCCGGTTTCTCGGGCTCTTCGGCCATCCGGGCCGCCTCGGCGAAGCGCTGCGGCGGCTCCACGAGGTGGGCCTGTTGGAACGGCTCGTGCCGCAGTTCGCCCACGCGCGGCACCTGCTGCAGTTCAACAATTATCACAAGTACACGGTCGACGAGCACTGCATCGTGGCCGTGGAGCAGGCCTCGGAGCTGACGGCGGCCGAGGACTGGCTCGGGGCGGTCTGGCGGCAGATCACGCGCAAGCGCACGCTCCTGCTCGCGCTCTTGATCCACGACCTCGGCAAGGGATTCGTCGAGGATCACAGCGAAGTTGGTGCGCGGATCGCCCGCGACGTGGCGGCCAGGTTCGGCCTACCGGACGACGAGGCGCAGACGCTCGAGTTTCTCGTGCTCAAGCATCTCGCCATGGCCCACGTGGCCTTTCGGCGCGATGTCTCAGACCCGAGCATCGTGGTGGGGTTTGCCCGCGACGTGGGCTCGCCGGAGGTGTTGCGGATGCTGACGGTGCTGACGGCGGCCGACGTGGCTGCCGTCGGGCCCGGCACGTGGAACCGCTGGAAGTCTGACGTGCTCGGCGATCTCTATTTTCGCACGCTCGGCGTGCTCGACGGCGAGAGCCCGTCGGTGGCGGCCGAGCGGCACGGTGCGGGGCTCGCGCGGCTCACCGCCGGGCTTGACCCCGACGACCCGGTCGCGACGCTCGCCCGCGAGCTGCCCCGCGCGTATCTGCGCGACACCGAGCCGCAACGGATTCTCGAAGAACTCCGTCAGCTCGCCCGGCTACCCGAGCACGGCATCGTGGTCTCGACCCGCTGGCAGCCCGAGACGTCGACCGTGGCGATCACGGTCGGCACCAGGGAGACGATCGCGCCGGGGATCTTTCACCGGGTCACCGGGGCGATCACGAGCCAGCGGCTGGAGATTCTGGCCGCCGACATCAACACCCTGCCCGGCGGCCTCGTGCTCGACCACTTCGCCGTGCACGATCCCGACTATGCCGCGGAGCCGCCGCCCGATCGGCTTGCCGACATCGCGACCGCCATTCGCACCGCCGTGAAGGCCGACGAGCCGCCGTCGTTCACACGCTGTTGGAATCCCTTCGCTCCGCTGCCGGCTCCCGGACCGCTCCAGCCGGCCCGCGTCCTCTTCGACACCACGAGCTCCGAGGGCACCACGATCCTGGAGATCTTCGCCCACGACTTCGTCGGGCTCTTGTACGCGATCTCGAAGGCGCTGTTCGATGCGGGGGTGTCGGTCCGCGCCGCGAAGATCGGCACGTATCTCGACCAGGTCGTCGATGCGTTTCATGTCACCGATCTGGCCGGCCGCAAGATCACCGATCCGGCGCGGCTGGAGCGGCTTCGCCGGAGCCTGGCAGAGGTCGTGCGGCCCCCGGGGCGGCCGCACGACTAGCCGCGTGGGGCCGGCGAGCGAGAGACCGCATCCGGATGCGCCAGGCAGCCTCGTAGTCGGCGAGCGGCATCCCGACGAGCCGTTCGAATCGCGCCTGGTCGTCGCCACCCGCCGCTGCGGCCGCGAGCGCGGATGACGAGAGCCCGGGGGCTCCGAGCACGAGATCGAAGGCCACGCCCCAGGCGAGCAGGTAGGCGCGTCGGCTGGTGGCCGTCGGGGTGCCATGGCCGACGACGAACTGGCGCTCCCCGGCGGTCACGAGGCCCGCGAGCACCGGCTCACGCGTCGTGTCGAGCAAGTCGGCCAGCCTGGCGAGCCGTTGCGGATCGGGGGCGTCGAGCCGCAGCTCACCTGCCTCGAGGAGGCCGCATTCGAACACTTGTGCGAGCCCTTCATCGAGCCACGCCGGCAGGCGGCCCCGGTCGCCGAGCCGCAGGTCGGCGTAGGCGTGCCATGCCTCGTGGGCGAGCGCCGTGAAAAACTCGCGGCGGGCCTGCTCCACGAGGGCCGCGTTGTCTTTGCGGGCCTGCTCCACGCGGGCGAGCGTGGCGGCTTTTTCCCGTTGCCACCGCGCGCGGGTGCGAGCCACGATCTCGGCCCGCTGGCTGGCCGGAATGCCTTGCGACTCGAGCTCCGCGGCGAGGTCGCGGAGGCCCGTCGCCACGTCGGCGTCGAGCGATCGCTGGCGATCGACGGTGGCGTCGAGCCCGTCGGCCGCGAGCCGCGCCTCGTCGAGCACGGTCGTGACGTCACTGCCGGCCACGAGCAGGCCGCGCTGCGGCAGGTAAAACGCCGGATTCGCCGCCTTGATGCCCACGCTCGCCTGCATCCGCGCATAGTCGGTCTGCGAGCCGCACAGCCGCACGTCGAGCCGGCGGACGGACGTCGCCGAGCCGGCCGTGGGCACGAGGCCGTCGAAGGCGTCGAGCAGGCTTTCCAGCCGCACGATGGCCTGCTTGGTCAGTGACTTCTCCGCGGAGCTCTCGACCGTGAACCACGGCCCCTCGTAGCACCACGGGCCGTCCTCGCCACGCCTCACCAGCGGCAGCGCGGGAGCGGCCTCGCGCTGCGCACGATCACTCGCGCGGAAGGTCTCGACACGGGCCGCGAGGGCTGCATGCTCGGCGTCCGGCAGCCGCTCGATCGAGGCGATCGTGCGGGCCGGCAGCCGCCGCGCCACGAGGTACATGGGCCGGCCCGGACGCCGCACCACCTCGACGAAGCCGACGACATCGGCCTCACGAGGTTCGTCGTCGTCGACAAGCCCTTCGAGCGTTCGTCCGTCGGCCAGCATGATCCGCTCGACAGGCCAGGCGGCCGCGAGCCGAATCGGATCCGCCACCGGTCGAGCGGGCTCCGCCCCGACTGCGGCGAGCGCCATTCCGACGACGATCAATGCGACTCCGGCCCGCATCGGTCGCTGCCCGCTCAGAGGTAGGTGTTGATCACGTTTTCGAACAGCTCTTGGCGGCCGCTGATGTTGGCCTGGGCCTCCCCCTTGGCGAGCATCTCCTTTTCGAGCGACGCGAGCGATTCACCGCCGGCCTCGATCCGCTTGCCGAGCGGGCTCGACCACGACGCATACCGCTCCTCGACGAGCTTCTGGATCGCGCCGTCGGCCCGCATCGCCGCGGCGATCTTCAGACCGCGGGCGAAGGCGTCCATGCCGCCGATGTGGGCGTGGAACAGATCGACCGGCTCGAAGCTCTCGCGGCGGACCTTGGCGTCGAAGTTCACGCCGCCGGGGGTGAGGCCGCCATACTTGAGGATCGAATACATGATCTGCGTGGTGAGATAGATGTTCGTGGGGAATTGATCGGTGTCCCAGCCCACGAGTGTGTCGCCGGTGTTGGCGTCGATCGACCCGAGGAAGCCCTGCATGCCGGCGTATTCGAGCTCGTGCTGCATCTCGTGGCCGGCGAGCGTGGCGTGGTTGGTCTCGATGTTCATCTTCACGTGCTTCTCCAGGCCGTAGGTCCGGAGAAAATTGATGCACGTGGCTGAGTCGAAGTCGTATTGATGCTTCATCGGCTCGCGGGGCTTGGGCTCGAAGTAGAACTGGCCGGTGAAGCCGATCTCTTTCGCGTAGTTCACCGCCATGTGCATGAACTTCGCGAGATGGTCGACCTCCCGCTTCATGTCGGTGTTCCACAGGCACTGGTAGCCTTCGCGGCCGCCCCAGAACACGTAGCCGGCCCCGCCGAGCCGGTGCGTCACCTCCATGGCCTTCTTCACCTGGGCCGCCGCGTAGGCGAACACCTCGGCATTCGGGCTCGTGGCGGCGCCATGCATGTAGCGGGGGTGCGAGAAAAGATTTGCGGTGCCCCACAGCAGCTTCTTGCCGGTGCGTTGCTGGGCCTTTTCGAGGGCGTCGGCCACGGCGTCGAAGTGCTTGTTGCTCTCGGCGAGCGTGGCTCCCTCGGGCGCGACGTCACGATCGTGAAAGCAGTAGAAGTCGCAGCCGAGCTTCTCCAGGAACTCGAAAGCCACGTCCACCCGCTCGAGCGCCGCCTTCAGTGGATCGCTCGCGGTCTCCCACGGCCGCACCATCGTGCCGGGGCCGAACGGGTCGCCACCCGTGCCCCGCAGCGTGTGCCAATACGACATGGCGAATCGCAGGTGGTCGCGCATCGGGGTGCCCTCCACGAGCGCGTCGGCGTCGTAGTGGCGGAAGGCCAGCATGTTCTTCGTGGACGGGCCTTCGTAGCGAATTCTGCCGATGCCGGGAAATGCCTCTGCCATGAATGTCCTAGCGGGTCGAGAAACGGGATCGAAACGGAGACACAAGATTACCGGCCTCGTGTGCGGTTGTCGCCGGGGGTCGTGAGCCGGGCGAGAAGCCGGCGGCCGAAGTCGGGAAACCACTCGATCAGGCCGGCCACGAGCCGCACCTTCGCGGGCACCACGACCTCGCTCGTGCGGCGATCACAGGCGGAAAGAATGTCACGCGCGAGCCTGTCGGGGTCGAGCTGCGCGAGGCTCGTGGTGCCACCGGGAACGGCGGCTTCAGGCGGGAGCCCCGCCGCCGCAGCCTCGGCGGCGTAGCGGGCAGCCGCGCGGTCGGCCGCCGGATCGTCGGCCGCGCGGCGGATGGGCCCGGGCGACACGAGCAGCACGTGGGCACCGCGCGGGGCGAGTTCGAGCCTGACGGCATCCACGTAGGCCGCAAGTGCCGACTTGGCCACGCTGTAAGGCCCCATGAACGGCATCACGATCTTGCCCGCCAGGCTCCCGATGTAGACGAGATGCCCGTGGGCTCGGGCGACGTCGTCGGCCACGGCCTGTGTCAGCTCGACGGCCGCGAGCAGGTTGGCGTCGAGATACTCTTGGAGCGCGGCCCGCGACGTGGTCAGGATCGCTGCCCGGCCCGAGCGGCCGACACAGAAAAATACGGCGTCGATCCCGCCGAGCATTCGCAGCGCTTCGCCCGCCACGCGATTGCCCTCACCGGCGACTGCGAGATCGGCGGCCACGCCGCGGAGGTGATCGGCCGGCACGCCCGTCCGTTCGCAGGCTTCGAGTGCCGCCCGCACCCCCGCCGATGAGCGGCCGACGACGAGCACGCGGGCACCCGCCGCAGCCAGGTGCCGGGCCAGCACGAGCCCGAAGCCCGCCGTGCCGCCTGCCACGATCACCCGTTTGTGATGCCAGTTCATGCCGGAGGGCCCGGTGTGAGTGCCGAATTCCGAGGTGCGAAGTGTACATCGGCTGCTCACGGGCCGGCGGGTTCGCGTGGTACGATCCCCACCCGCCCGCCCCCTCCCGTTCCGACTCTCCCCCGCCTCTTCGAGGAGCCCGCCATGACCAGCCACCGGTCGCCCGAGATCGTTCGCACGAAAGTGGTCGCCACGCTCGGGCCGGCGTCGCGGGCCGAAGAGGCGATCCGCGGGCTCGTCGAGGCCGGTGTCGACGTCTTTCGGCTCAACATGGCGCACGGCTCGATCCCCGAGCACCAGGAGTCGCTCGACCGGATCAGGCGCGTGTCGGAAGCGACGCAGCGGCCGATCGGCGTGCTCGCCGACCTCGCCGGCCCGAAGATCCGGTTGGGGGAGCTGCCCGGAGGAGCGGTGGAGTGCGTCGAGGGATCGCACATCAAGTTCGTGCGTGGCTCCGAGAGCCAGGCCTCAGACGAGTTCACGACCACCTATGCCCCCCTCGTCGACGAGCTCGCCGTAGGTGATTCCGTGATGCTCACCGACGGCACGATCAGCGTCGTCGTCGAGGAGAAAACCGCCGCGTATGTCCGCTGCCGCGTGGTGCAGGGAGGCCTCGTGCGGAGCCGGCAGGGGGTGAACCTTCCGGGTGTGAAGCTTTCAGTGGCGGCGATGAGCAGTGCCGACTGGCAGCACGCCGAGTGGGCCGCCGCCAACGGGATCGACTTCGTGAGCCTGTCGTTCGTGCGGAGCGCCGTCGAAGTCAAGCTCCTCAAGGAGCTCTTGCGCACGCGGGGGAGCGCGGCTCGTGTCGTCGCCAAGATCGAAAAGCGGGAGGCGATCGACAACCTCGACTCGATCGTCGACGCCGCCGATGCCGTGATGGTGGCCCGTGGCGACCTCGGTGTGGAGATCGACGTGGCCGGCGTGCCGATGGTGCAGAAGCTCATCATCCGCACCTGCCAGCGATATCAGAAGCCCGTGATCGTGGCCACGCAGATGCTCGACAGCATGCAGCACGCCCGCCGGCCCACGCGGGCCGAGGCCACCGACGTGGCCAATGCCATCCTCGACGGCGCCGACGCCTGCATGCTCTCCGGCGAGACGGCGATCGGCGAGCATCCCGTCGAAGTGGTGAAGATGATGCGGCGGATCGCCCGAGAAACCGAAAAGCAGTATTTGGCCGACCGTTGGCACTACCTCGAGGGCCGGTTTCAGGCGGCGCGAGGCTCGGCCGGCGTGCCCGTGCAGGAGTTTTTGCCGGCGCCCGAGTTCCTCGTCGAGGGCCTGCATCCGATCACGCAGGCCGTGGTGGATGGCGCGAGCCGCATCGCGGGCGAGCTCGACGCGAAGCTGTTCGTCGTGGCCAGCCGCAGCGGCCTGACGGCGATCGCCCGCTCGAAGCGGCGCGGCGCCGTGCCCACCGTCGGCCTCTCCGACGACCCGGCGGCGCTGCGGCAGATGAGCCTCTACTGGGGCGTCACGCCGCTGGCGTACGCGGCCACGCCCGACACGAACGCCCTGCTCGAGCACGTGACCGCCTGGGGCCTCCGCGAAGGGCGGCTGCAGCGTGGCGACCGCATTTTACTGGTGGCGGGTTCCGGCTTCGGGACGGGCGGGCACAATATGGCGTTGGTTCACGAGGTGTGACGCTTCGCTCCGGATGGTCGGTCTCTGGCATGGCACGACAAGCGCAGTGGTCCGGCTCCGGAACGGCAAAAGTCTCGTCGCGTGGGCCGCGGCGGCCCAAGGCTCCTCGAGCGTTCGCCGATTCCGGAGCCTCCCGTGGCGGTAGGCGGCAGGTGCATACTTGAAGGGAAAGACAAGGTAGAAAGAAAAGTGATGGCAAAGCAGAAATGTGTGCTCGCTTATTCGGGCGGGCTTGATACGTCGGTGATCCTCGGCTG
>JBMLMS010000123.1:0-2906 GCA_049243925.1 Pirellulales bacterium | reverse complement strand
GGGATTCGCTTCCTTCCAGGCCTTGAGCTCCGCCACCCGCTGCCGCTGCTGGAGTGAGACTTGGTTGACGAGTTCGGCGAGCAGCTCGCACGACTTCATCTGGAGCGCGATCATGTCGCGCAGCAGGCGGGTGGTTTCGTGAGGGTCGGCATTGATCGCGGGATTCGCTCCCGTCGTCACGGAGTTCGCCGAGATGTCGAGTTGGGTAAACACCGGAGGTCCATCCTGCATGACCGCGGGCTCCTGGGGGCTGGATCGGATGCCGACCGGCACCTTCCCGATCACGTATCGTAGGCAGGATGGGGCCGAGTTTCCATCGACGTGGCCGTCAGGGTTTTCCCAGCTTGCTGCGCAGGGCAGTGCGGCGGTGAGCGGGCCGCAGGGCCGGAGGCGGGCTCAAGTGGACCGCGGGGATGCCCGATGGACAGGTCGAAGGGCCGCGCGGTGCGGGCCTGAGCCTCCAACAGACCTGCAGCCGACGCCCCATGGAGCAGCCATCGTCGTCCCCTGCCTACGGCTTCCTCACCGTCGTTGATTCGCCATCGCACGGGATCTTCGGGGGCTACCTGCTCGTCGATGCGGCCGGCAGGCCGCTCGAGTTTCATTGCACCGCGCCGGTCAAGGTCTCCCGCGCCCAGCAGATTCTGTATGGTGCGACGCTCCAGGGGCATCTTCACGGACAGCAGATCGGGGCTGCGCTGCTCGCCGAGTCCTCGATCGAGCCGCTCGTCGTGCTCACCGACATCGATTCGATGCTCGCGGTGCGGCCGCATACGAACCTCCCCGTGGCACTCGTCACGCGGATCGATGCCACGGCGGGCTTCGAACTCGGCACCGCGCGAGTGAGCGGTGCGGCCGGAGACTCGACCGCGGAGACCGTGCTCCGCGAACGGCTCGAGCCCTTGGCGGCCACCGTCGGCCTGCATGAACCCTTCGATCGCATCCGGGCAGCCATCGAGGAAGCTCAGCGGCATTGAGTGGCTGGATGGAGCGAGCTCCGGGCTTCCTGAATCGATGACTGGCACCTCTCCATCCGCCGCTCCGGTTCGCTCGCTCTGCGGCGCGGATCTCGTGCTGCCCGCCGTGCGGGCCCTGCCGGCGATCGATCCGCGGCTCGCCGCACCGGCTACGCTCCGACTACCGATCGATTTCATTCGGCCGAGAGTCGTGCACGTGCCTCTGCTGGACGTGCGCCTGGCCGTCAGCAGCTTTTCGTTCGCTCAGTCAGCGACGCCGCCGACAACCGCACCACCGCGCATCGCCTCGACCGTTCCGGCGGCGAGCGCGCCGCCGCCCGAAGCGGGCCCACCGGAGCCACGGCGCACGCGGATCGTGCCGCCGCGCGACGTCGTCAAGATTTCAGAGCGGTTCTTCTTCCTGCTCCAGCCGGATCTCGAGACGATCCTCGAAACGAGCCGGCTCGAGTTTCCCCGGCAGCCATTTCCGTTTCAGTTTGACGGCATGGCCTTCCTGCTGCCGCGGCACGGCGCCGTGCTCGCCGACGAAATGGGCCTCGGCAAGTCGATGCAGGCGATCTCGTCGCTGCGGCTTCTG
The DNA here is from genome assembly GCA_049243925.1 of Pirellulales bacterium. Lineage (GTDB taxonomy): Bacteria > Planctomycetota > Planctomycetia > Pirellulales > UBA1268 > RGVT01. The sequence goes on along the minus strand of JBMLMS010000123.1, from coordinate 1,352 downwards.
ATCCGCTCCGGGCAGGCGAAGCGGGTGCTCGTGGTCTGCCCGAAGGGCCTCGTCTCCAACTGGGCCCGCGAACTCGCCGACTGGGCACCGGAGCTCTTGGTGGCCGTGATCGAAGGGGAGCAGGCCCGCCGCCGCTGGCAGTGGTCGCTGGCCGACGTGCCCGTGAAGCTCGCCAATTACGAGGCCGTGGTGCGCGACCGCGAGCTCGTGGCGGAGCTGGGGCTCGAATTCGACCTCGTCGTGCTCGACGAAGCCCAGCGGATCAAGAATCGCTCGAGCCAGACGAGCCACGCCATCCGCGATCTCAAGCGGAGCCGCAGCTGGGCTCTCACCGGCACGCCCGTGGAGAACAGCGCCGAAGACCTCGTGTCGCTCTTCGAATTCGTGGCCCCGGGTCACCTCAACGACCGGATGTCGCCCCGGGCCCTCGGCGCGGCGGCCGCCGACCACGTGCTCAGGCGTACGAAAGACAAAGTGCTCACCGACATGCCGCCCCGGCTCAATCGCGACGAGCACATCGAGCTTTCCCCGGAGCAGCGCGAGACCTACCGCCGGGCCGAAGAGGAGGGCGTGCTGCGACTCTCGGCGCTCGGCAACGAGGCGACGATCCAAAACGTGTTCGAGCTCGTGCTCCGGCTCAAGCAGATCTGCAACTTCGACACGGCCACCGGCGAGAGTGCGAAGCTCGACTGCCTCGAGGCCGAACTCGACGAGATCCACGCCAGCGGCCGCAAGTCGCTCGTGTTCAGCCAATGGGTGCAGACTCTCGGCCGGCTGAAGGATCGGCTGGGACGATTCGGCGCCCTCGACTACCACGGCGGCATGTCCACGGCGGCCCGCGACGAGGCGATCCGGAAGTTCAAGCACGAGAAGAAACACGGCGTGCTCCTGCTCTCCTACGGCGCCGGAGCCGTGGGCCTCAATCTGCAGTTCTCGCAATACGTCTTCCTCTTCGACCGCTGGTGGAACCCCGCGATCGAAGACCAGGCCATCAACCGCGCCCACCGGATCGGCGCCGTCGGCGCCGTGACCGTCACGCGGTATCTCTCCGTCGACACGATCGAGGAGCGGATCGACGAAGTGCTGCGCACGAAGCGCGATCTCTCCGACACGATCCTCTCGCAGGCGGAAGCCCCGGCATCGAGCGGCCTCACCGCCGACGAGATCTTCTCGCTCTTCAAGCTCACGCCCCCGCGCCGCGCTGCTGCGTAACCGTACAACTCACTCAACGCGCCCAATCCGGCTCGGGGTTACCCCGTACCGTCTCGCCGGACGTTCGCCTTCGCCCTCCAGGCTTCGGCTCACTCGGATTTGCCTGCGCTCCGGCATCCTGCCTGCGCTGGTCAAATACG
>JBMLMS010000122.1:0-1867 GCA_049243925.1 Pirellulales bacterium | reverse complement strand
GAAGCCGTGGAGGCAGTTGCGGCGGCCGATCGGGCCAAATTCACCCTGCGCGAAAAATCCTGCCGCCGGCACGGGGCCCAGGCTCTCCTGGAGGCACGCCGCATCGTGGTGCGGCGCGTCGAACAGCCGCGAGCCGCGTCCATTGCAGGTGAACACGAGGGCGCCCGCCGGGGCGACCGATCGCTCTATCCGGCGCTCGGCAAGGAGCACCACGAGGTCGTCGTGGGCCGACTCAGCGTCGCGCACGTGGAACTGCACGGTCTGCCCGACCCGCACCGCATCGCCGATCGCGAGCACCCCCATCTCGGGGTCGGCCCCGACGACATTCCGTACGAGAAACGTGCCCCGCTGCCGGTGATCCTGGTATTCACTCGCGGCCCGCCCGACATGCAGCGACGTCTTCACGAGTTGCTGCGTGGCTGGATCGAGTGTGCCGTAGATCTCGCGCAGCCGCGCGAGCGCCGGACGGCCGCCGAGCTCGACGATCAGGTTTTCCTCCGCCTTCGTGATCACGAGCGGTTCACCGATCGGCCGGCAGCCTTGCGAGACCACGGGGCGGATCGCCGCGCCGCCGATCACGACGCCGACCGCACCGACGTCGTAGGACGAAGGCCCCACCACGAGCGTGTTGCTGCCCGGGCGTACGCCGCCGCTGGCGTAGCCGCCGATCACGGGAACGCCCGGGTGATCTTCGTCCATGCGGCGCATGAGCCGCTCGACGTCGAATGAAAACGGATCGGCGAGCAGGAGGAGCGTGGCATCGGCGGGCCATTCGCCCGCGAGCTCGTCGGGCCAGCCGAGAAACACGCCCCCATCCACCGACTGCGCGTATTCGAGCGAGAGCGGCACGATCGTTGCGCCCGGCAGCCGCGCCAGCCAGACCACCACCGCGGGCCCCGATTCGTATTCGTGCCCGCCGGCCAGCACCGCCTCGGCCGTCGCCGCGAGCACATGCGGCACGCGCAGTTCGTCGGCGAGCCCCTCGAGGGCGGGCCGCACCGGCGTGTCGTGGCTTCCCGACACGAACACGACCGCGAGATCAGCGGCATTCGAACCCAAGCCCGCCCGGGCCTCGGCGGCGGCCGCCTGGATCGCCGCGGTGATGTCGGCGTTGGTCGAGACCCCCACGGCACAGCGGACGAGAGTGTCGGTCATGGTCGATCCGTCGTGCGTGGCCATTGCCGGGGGAGTATCGGCGTCAGACGACGATTTCCGTGAACGACTCGACCGGCTCGTGCGCGAACAGCCCGCCCGGGTCCCGATTCCCGGGCCGAATCGCCAGCGCCGTCGCCATGCCAGCCGCGCGGGCGGCGTCGAGTTCGGCACCGACATCGCTCACGAACAGGATCTGCCGCGGCTCGAGCCCCATGTCGGCGGCAATCTTTGCGTAGCTTGACGCCTCCCGCTTCGGGCCGGTCGTCGTGTCGTAATGGCCACGGAGGGTGGGCAAAAGATTCCCGGCAGCGGTGTGGCCGAAGAACAGTTTCTGCGCCTCGACCGATCCCGACGAATAGATGCGCACGTCGAGGCCCGACGCGGCCCACTGCTCGAGTGCCGGCGGGACGTCGGGAAACACATGGGCCACGAGCTCGCCCGACTCGAAGCCGCTCCGCCAGATGAGCCCTTGGAGAGCCTTGAGCGGCGTGCTCTTCACGTCGCGGTTCATGAGGTCGATCGCGGCCAGCGCGAGCCGCTCCGGCGCGGCGGCTGGATCGACGCCCGCTTCGGCGGCGAGGCTGTGCGCGAGGCCGCGGACGAGCGGATCGTCGCGCTGAGCGACCAGGAACTCTGCCACCTGCCGTTTGGCAAACTCAAACAGCACGTCGTACACGAACGAGATCGACGAGGTCGTGCCCTCGACGTCGAG
>JBMLMS010000121.1:280-2052 GCA_049243925.1 Pirellulales bacterium | reverse complement strand
ACGTCGCCGCAGAGCAGGCGGTCCATCGGGCGGGGCCGCTGCATGTCTTCGCGAATCGCCTCCATCGCCGTCAGCTGGTCGGGCGTCTCGTCGAACGGGAACGACTCCTCGAACTGTCGCTGCCAGGGCGTGTCGGTTGGAAAGGGGACGCCCGGCCGGCTCTCCCGCACGGCCTGCAGGCGGATCATGTCGGCGGCCATGTCGGCCACCGCCCGCTGCACCGCCAGCTTCTGCTTCGCCCACGACGCCCCGCCGATCTTGGCGAGCTTGGGGGCGAGCTTGGTGCCTCCGACATACTTCTGCACCAGCTCGATGCAGGAGGCCGGCACGTAGATCCGCGTGCTCTCGGCAAACTCGATGTCGAGAAACTCCTCGGTCCGCCCGTGCTTCTCCAGCAGCTTCAGCCCCTTGTAGCGGCCGATGCCGTGTGACACGTGGACGACGTAATCGCCCTCGTGGAGATCGAGGAACGTGTCGATCGCGCGGGTGAGCCGTTGCTTCGTCGGCCGCCGGGCCACCTCTTCCCGACGAAAGAGTTCACCGCTCGACACGAGCACGAGCTTCTCCGGCACGAGGCGGAAGCCCGCCGAGAGATGCCCACGGGCGAAGTGCAGCCGGTTGGTGCGGGCCGGTGCGGAGGTGCCGAGCAGTTCGCGGAGCCGCGTCTCCTCGGCCTCGGACGGCGCGACGACCCACACCTCCTGATCCTTGCCGACCGTTTCGAGCTCCTCGCGCACCCGGTCGAGTACGCCGGTGAACCGCTCCACGCTCTCCACCGAGAGGGTGGCCGTCGCGTCGAGGCTCGTCGACGCGACGGCCGACAGCGCCACCGAGGGCAGGCGGTGGATCCGCGCGAACACGTCCTCGGGCTCGAAGAGGCCAGACGCAGTCCCGAGCCGATCGTGCATCCGCTTCGCCTCTTCGGCCACCTCGCCCGGCTCCACGAGCACCCAGGCGGAGCCGGGTGGCAGGAGTTCGGCGAGGTGCGTGTGCCGGGCGTCGGTCGTCGCCGCCAAGGCCGTGAGCTCGGCGGCCTCCACGGTGGCCACGCTTCGCTGGGTGACGGTGTCAAACGTGCGGAGCGACTCGATCTCGTCGCCGAAGAGTTCGATGCGGATCGGCCGATCCCAGTCGGCCGCGAACAGGTCGACGATCCCGCCGCGGCGGGCGAAGGTGCCGGGGGCGTCGATGGCGTCAACGAGTCGCCAACCGCGAACGCCGAGCCAGTCGGCGAGTTCCTCCGGGTCGAGGTGGCCGCCGACGGCGAGTCGCCGGGTGCCCGCCGCGATCTCGCGAGGGTCGGCAAGGGGCGCCAGCAGCGCCTGGATGCTCGTCACCACCAGCGGCGGGCGGACGCCATCAGTGGCGGTGAGGGCCCTGACGACGGCCAGCCGCTCCGCTTCCGCCGGGTCGGCGCCGGCGGCCCCCACGTCGCCGAGGCTCTCGATCGCCGGTAGCAGCACGGCCGGTATGTCGCTGAAGAGCCGAAGGTCGTCGAGGAAGTCGTCGGCCTCGGCGGCATGCGGCAGGACGACTGCCAGCGTGCCGGCGTCCGTGGCCCGTGCCCTGGCCAGCGCGGCCACAGCGAGCGCAGACGCCGATCCCCAGGTTCCGCCGATCGTGCCGCCATGCCCCTCGCCGAGGCTGGCGACCACGTCGGCGAACCCGCGGTGCGAATCCAGTGTTGTGGCCAAGCCGAGCAGCCGCCCGGCGGGCCCTTTCACGTGCTGTGCCACGGGCCCTCGAGAGATGTCGCAGAGTCGTCGCAGAGT
>JBMLMS010000121.1:0-270 GCA_049243925.1 Pirellulales bacterium | reverse complement strand
AGTATAGGCAGCACCGTGTCATGAGGATCACTCTCGATCCGCGCCCCGGTTCGTCAGCCGTCGGGGATTTCCCCCGTCACACCTGACTCGCAGGGTCGTCGCAGTCGTTGTCAGGCTGCCACCCCCAGGCCGTTGCCCAGCACGGTAGGGGGGGCTTGTGTCAGACGCCGTGAGCGGTAAAATCCGTAATTCTGGCGTCGAAACAGGATTGGATCTCTCCTGACCGAGTGACACTCTTACAAAGAAGAGGATTTCCATGGCCATCCCTCG
>JBMLMS010000120.1:0-7873 GCA_049243925.1 Pirellulales bacterium | reverse complement strand
TGGAAGCCCGAGGCGTAAGCCGAGAGGATGCCTGTGGCGTTACGGCTGTGACGCGGATTCCCTTCGGCTCACGCCTCGGGCTTCCGAGAAAACGTTGCCGGGCCTGCTCTGGAAGCCCGAGGCGTAAGCCGAGAGGATGCCTGTGGCGTTACGGCTGTGACGCGGATTCCCTTCGGCTCACGCCTCGGGCTTCCGAGAAAACGTTGCCGGGCCTGCTCTGGAAGCCCGAGGCGTAAGCCGAGAGGATGCCTGTGGGCGGCGTCAGCCGAAGACGGTCCGCTTGGCGACAGGCCACCAGCCGGGCTGGTCGAGCCCGAGGTAGGGAGAGTCGGCCGGGAGCGTCTGCACGAGGTGGGCGTGGGCCGCCTCGAGGTTGTGGTAGGGGAGCGACGGAAAGAGATGATGGAGCGCGTGGTATTTGATCGAGAACGGGAAGAAGAGCCACGTGAGCGGGTCGCGGCCGGTGAAGTTGCAGGAGTCGAGAATGTGCGATTCGACGTCCACCGGGCTGCCGTCGCCGGCGAAGTGGTGGTCGGCCAGCTGCCGCATCTGGTTCATCACGAACGTGGTCAGGCCGAGCAGGTAGAGCAGGGGGATGCGGCTCGGCGGGGCGATGCCGGCATACACAGAGAGCGGGATGAAGGCCGCCCGAACGAAGCACAACAGCTCGACGGCCGTGATCGCCCGGCGGTCGAAGTCGGTGATCCGGCGGCGATACTCGCGATTGAGCGTGAGCGAGCTGGCATGCTCGAGCACCCACTGCCGCAGCCGCGGATGCAGGAACGTGAGCGGGGCGAGCAGAAACCGCAGGAACACGAGGAACGGAAACACGAGCATGTGGAGGCCGTAGCCGAGGGCGCTCCGCCAACTGCCCCCGTGGAGCACATTGGCAACATACTCCGGATCTTCCGGGGTGCCATACATCCGCTGGCTGTGATGGTCGCGATGGTGCCGGGTGAAGAACGGCGACGGCGTGAGCGTCATCACGCCCACGAGCAGATTCCAGGCCACCTTGAAGGCCCGCATCTCGTGGTGGCCGAGATGGCAGACTTCGTGCACGAGCGAGCCGAGACGGTAGAGCCAGAACACGGCGATCGGGAAGGCGACGATCTGCGGCCACGATCCCAGGGGCGACATGAGGTAGACCGTGGCCGCCGAGTAGGCGAGCGTGAGGGCCAGGATGAAATCGGCCCAGTAGCGGAGCGGGCTGACCTTGAAGAAGTCTGCCGGGGCGTCGCGCATCGCCTGGCGGGCGTCGCGCACCCAGCCGGGCGCCTGCGGCTCGTGGGCAGGGTCGAGATCGACGGGAGCCTCGAACGACGTGGCAACGGCCTGCATGTGCGACTCCTTTCTCTCGACTGACGGTTTCGAGCCTCGCCAGCAGACCACAAGCGGGCAAGCCTGCAAACCCCAGTTGTAGGACAGGCTTTAGCCTGTCTCCCCACGACAGGCTAAAGCCTGTCCTACATAAGACCGACAGGCTGAAGCCTGTCCTACACAAGACCTACAAGAGGGCTTTCATCTCGCGCACGGCCTGCGACAGGCCGACGAGGACCGCGCGGGCCACGATCGAGTGGCCGATGTTGAGCTCACCCATGCCCTCGAGCCGGGCCACGGGGACGACGTTGCGATAGGTGAGGCCGTGGCCGGCGTTAAGGCCGAGCTTGGCCTGCCGCACCATCGCCGCCCCGCGGGCGAGCTCCACGAGCTGCTCGTGCCTGGACTTGTCGGTCGCAGCGTTGGCGTACGCGCCGGTGTGCAGCTCGACCGCGGCGACGCCGAGATCCACGGCGGCGTCGATCTGGGCCGAGCTCGGATCGAGAAACAGCGAGACGGCGATGCCGGCGTCATGCAGCCGCCGCACCGCTTCGGCTGTGGCCGCCCGATGGGCGACGACGTCGAGGCCGCCCTCCGTGGTGATCTCTTCGCGCTTCTCGGGCACGAGCGTCACCTGGTCGGGCTTCACCCGGCAGGCGATCTCGATCATCGCCGGGGCGATGGCCGCTTCCAGATTGAGCTTCACCTGCACCGTGCGGCGCAGCACCTCGACATCGCGATCCTGGATATGCCGCCGGTCCTCGCGAAGGTGCACCGTGATCGCATCGGCGCCGCCGAGCTCTGCGAGCGCCGCCGCCCACACGGGATCGGGCTCGATCGTGCGCCGGGCCTGACGGACCGTGGCAACGTGGTCGATGTTGACGCCGAGCGTGGCCATAACTGGAGGGCTCCGGGGGGCGGGAGCCCTCCAGCGTGGCCTGATTACTCGCTCTTTTTCAAGAGCACGATCGAGTTGCCGCGGGGTGTGCGCACTTGGAGGAGGATGCCGTCTTCGGCCGACTCTTTCTCGATCGCCGCGGCGAACTCGCCCACGCTCGTCACCTGCTTGTGGCCGAGCTTGCGGATCAAGACGCCGGGGCCGATGCCGGCACTGGCCGCGATGCCGTCGGGATCGACCCGGTCGACGAGCACGCCCTCGAAGCCTTCGTAGGCGTCTTCCGGCACCGAATTCTTGTCGCGCACCTCGAGCCCGAAGGCCTCGGCGTAGTACGTCTCTTCCACGCCCGGGCCCTTCTTGAGCCCGCCGCCGCTTCCACGGGCCACCTTGTCGGGCAGAGGCTTCACCGACACCGAGAGTTCGACCGGCTTGCCGTCGCGAAGCACCGCCACCTTGTGCTTCTGGCCTATGCCTGACCGCTCGACCACCTCTTGGAGCGACCGCGGGCCGTCGACTGCCGCACCGTCAAAGCCGACGATCACGTCGAGCTCTTGCACGCCCGCCTCAGCCGCCGGCGTGCCGGGCATCACTTCCGTGACGAGCGCGCCCTTCTTGTCTTTGACGCCGAGCTTGGCGGCCATGTCGCCATCGATCGGGCTGATCGAGACACCGAGATAGCCGCGCTCCACCGCGCCCTTCGCGATGAGTTGCCCGCTCACCCACTTCGCGAGGTTGATCGGGATCGCGAAGCCCACGCCCTGATAGCCACCGCTGTTCGAGGCGATGGCAGTGTTGATGCCCACCACCTCGCCGGCCAGGTTCACGAGCGGGCCGCCCGAATTGCCGGGGTTGATGGCGGCATCGGTCTGGAGAAACTTCGCCCGCCGAATGCTGCCGAGCTCGCGGCCCTTGCCGCTGATGATGCCGGCGCTGACGGTCGTCTCGAGCTCAAATGGATTGCCGATCGCGATCACCCAGTCGCCGATCTCGAGCTTGTCGGAATCGCCGAGTTTGGCAACGGGCAGGTCCTTGGCGTTGACCAGCCGAACCACGGCGAGGTCGCTTTCGGGGTCGGTCTTGATCTCGGCGGCCTTGAACTCACGGCCATCGGGCAGTTCGACGGTCACTTCGTCGGCGCCCTCCACGACGTGGTTGTTGGTGAGCACGATGCCAGCCGCATCGACGATCACGCCCGAGCCCACGCCCGACCGGGGCCCCATGCCGCCCCGCGGCCCGAAGTCGAAGCCCTCCGGGAGGCCATCCTTGAAGAAGTCTTCGAACGGCGTGCCTTTGAACGGGTTTTCGCCGCCGCCCTGCCGCTGCCGCTGCTGATCGCGGCCTTGGGCGGGCTTGGCCTTGGCTTCGCTGCGCACCACGACCACGCTCGGCGTGGCGTGCTCGGCGGCGTGCCGAAACGCCTTCGAGAGCGCCGTGGCGTGCGACATTGCCTCGGCAGTGGCGGCCGAGTCTTCGGCGTGTGCAGATGTGGAGAGGGCCGCCAGCGGAGCGACGAGGAGCACCGGCAGGAGGCACGTGGGCACGAAAAAGCTGGAGCGAGTGCGGAACATGCGTGTTGAACCCTGGGGTTGGCGGTGGCCTTACCGACATGATAGACGGCCGCGTATCGGTCAGTACGCGGGCCACCCCGCGGCTGTTCGGACGGGGAGCTGGGGTTGGAGACGGTTTGACATTTTCCCGGGTGCGACCGTATTTTTTCCCTGGAAAACCAGGACGTGGGCATGGCAAAACGCGAGTCCCGCCAACTCTCCGAGCAGGCGGTCGACGTGGCGGAGTGCCAGCGGAGGATCGACTACGAATTTCGGGATCCGGGCCTGCTCATGTCGGCCCTGACCCACGCCTCCGGGGCCCAGCATCGCCTCGCCTCCAACGAGCGGCTCGAATTTCTCGGCGACGCAATCCTCGGATTCGTGGTCTGCGAGATGCTCTATCGGCTGTTTCCCGACTCGCTCGAAGGGGATCTCACGCGGGTGAAGTCGGTGGTGGTGAGCCGCGAGACGTGCAGCCGGGTCAGCGAGCGACTCGGCCTGATCGAATTCTTGATCGTGGGCAAAGGGCTGGCGTTGCACCAGCCCGTGCCGCAGTCGGTGCTCTCCGATCTGTTCGAGTCGGTCGTGGCGGCGATGTATCTCGACGGCGGCCTGGAGCCCGTGCGCCGGCTCGTCGAGCGGCTCGTGCAGCCGGAGATCGACGCCGTGGCCGCCGGCGTGCAGGGGTCGAACCACAAGTCGATTCTCCAGCAGCTCGCCCAACGCGACTTCGGCGTCACGCCGACCTACGAGGTGGTCGACGAGGCCGGCCCCGACCACAGCAAGAGCTTTCACGTGTCGGCGCAGATCGGCAGCCGGTCGTACACTCCCGCGTGGGGCCGCAACAAGAAAGAGGCCGAGCAGCGGGCCGCGTCGAACGCGCTCGCCGAGCTGCAGGCGGCCCGCCCCGCGGAGGAATGACAATCGATGGATGAGTTCGTCGAACCGCTCGGGATGCGGGTGCTGATCCGCAAAGACGAAAGCCGGCAGCGCACCCGCGGCGGGATCGTGCTCCCCGACCAGGCCGAGATCCCCACGATCACCGGCCGCGTGGTCGAGGTGAGCCTGCAGGTGGAACGCGACGCCGACTTCCCGATCGCGAAGTACGACAAGGTGCTGTTCCACCCCAAGAACTCGATCCCGGTCGATTTCGAGCAAGACAACCTGCTCTACGTGGTGCCGATCGAGGACGTCGTCGCCGTGTTTCGCAAGTCGGATTCGCCCCAGCGCCGCCGCAAGCCGGATCAGGACAAGGACAAAGACCAAGACAAGCAGCCGGGCCCGGGGGAGTGAGGGCCGCGCGGTCGAACGTGCGTCACGAGGAACAACGATGGACGAATTTATGCAGGCCGCGATCGACGAGGCACGGCAGGGGCTCGCTGAAGGCGGCATTCCGATCGGATCGGTCGTGGTGCACGACGGGCGGATCGTCGGCCGCGGGCACAACCGCCGCGTGCAGCAGGGGAGCACGGTCCTGCACGGCGAGATGGACGCCCTCGAGCGCACGGGCCGCAAGCCGGCGAGCTTCTACCGCGAATGCACGCTCTACACCACGCTCTCGCCCTGCCCGATGTGCAGCGGAGCGATCGTGCTCTACAAGATCCCGCGGGTCGTGATCGGCGAGAACCGCACGTTCATGGGCGAGGAGCGCTGGCTCGCGTCGCACGGCGTGGCGCTCGAGGTGCTCCAAGACGAAGCGTGCATCGGCCTGATGCGCGAATTCATGACGCGCCATCCCCATCTCTGGGCGGAAGATATCGGCGAGTGACCGCCCGGCGCTCACGGGGTTTCCCGGGCGTCTTCGGCTGCGGGGCGAATGCAGAGCACGAGCCACGCCGAGAGGGCCGCGAGCGCCGCGAAGCCGCCGAAGATGAGCGGCATCGGCACCTGGCGGTCGCGGAGCCAGCCGAAGCCGACATCGGCGAGCCCGCCGCACGAGATGCTGGCGAGATTCATGAGGCCGTAGCCGGCCGCCCGTTGGTCGGGCCGCACGAGCTGCGAGAGGATCGGCATGTTGTTGGTGTCGAAGAGTCCCCATCCGACGCCGAACAGCATCAAGAAGAAGATCGCCAGCGGCAGCGACTTCGTGCCCACCACGATCCCCACGCCAAGGAGCGCCGGAATGATCGCCGCCATGCCGAGAGCGCTCACGTAGATCCGGCCCCGGTCGGTGCCCCGCATCCAGCGGTCGGCCAGCCAGCCGCCGAGGATGGCGCTCGCGATCGCCGCCGCCTGCCACCAGATCACGGCGCTCACGCCCGCGATGCCCTGTGTGAGGCCGAGATCTTTCTGCAAGACGCTCGGCATCCAGTCGCGGATCACCCAGCCGGCGATCGCCGGCAGCGTGAAGTAGGCGAGCAGAAGCCGGTAGGACGGATTGCGGAGGAGCGAGGCCCACGAGGCGAGCGGTGACTCGGCCGAGCGCCGCACGTTCGGGGACGCGTTGTGCGGTTCGGCCAGCAGAAACAGGAGCGGCACCGCGTAGACCACGCCCACGAGGCCGATCGTCGAGAAGCCCCAACGCCAGCCGAGGCTCGGGCTGTCGGCGACGAAGCCGCCGAGGCTGCCGAGCATTACGCCGAGGTAGATGCCGATCTGGTGGATGCCGACGGCCCGCGACCGCGTGGCCGAGGCGTGATGATCGGCGATGAAGGCAAGCGCCGTGGGAATATAAAACGCCTCCGCGAGGCCCATCGCGGCCCGCGTGGCGAGCAGGTGGTCGTAGGTCGTCGCGTGCCCCGTGGCCCAGGTGACGGCCGACCAGGCGAACAGGCTCGCGCAGATGATCAAGGGCTTGCTGAAGCGGTCGGCCACGAGGCCGGCGAACGGGCTGGCGAGGGCGTAGGTCCACTTGAACCAGGCGAGCATGTGGCCCCACTGCTCCTGGCTCTCGATGCCGGAGACATCGCCCATGATCGACCGCTGCATCGTGGCCACGAGCTGGCGGTCGAGATAATTCAGCAGCGCCACCGGCACGAGCAGGCCGACGACGAGCCAGGCGGAACGATGCATCGGCAGGAAGGCCCGGGGGCGTTTAATGGACGGGGAAAACCGTTCGTGGGAAGCAGCGACTCCGCGATCCTCGTCAGGGGGCCAGATAGGCGATCGGCTCGGAGGGCTTCAACTCGTCGCTGATGTCTCCGGAAAGCTGGTAGGCCTTCTCCCCCTCGAGCGCGACCGACCGGATGCCCGAACCGGGGGCGAAGTCGATCTTCGTCAGGTCCACGCCGACGACATAAGGGCTCAAGGCGCTCTCGAAGTAGTAGACCCGCCGCCCGTGGTCGAGCACCGTGCGCCAGTAGGTCGGGGCGATGTTCGGATGCTCGGGATCGGGCGCGCCCCAAGGCACCGACACGTTGCGCATCACGCTCATCACGCCGGCCACCTGCTTGCGGGGATCGGTCTCCGCGTCGCCGAGCCGCTTCAGGTAGTAGCTGGCCCGCACGAAGCGGTCTTCCGACTGGTGCGATCCTGGCAGCACCTTGGCCCCGTCCATCCGCTCCCAGTAGCGATTGAGCGTGAGCTGCTCCTCGAAGACGGGGCTGTTGGTCATCACCTGGAAGCGGCGGTCGTGGTGGATCACGGGCTTGCCGGCGATGTATTCGATGATCGCCGAATCGCCAGAGGCATCGGTGACGGAGAGGTGGATCGTCGGATGCCCTGCGCCGCCCGGGCCGAAGTTGGCGGGCACGATGTAAAGCGGGTCTTTCTTGAAGTCGGCCACCACCTCCGCGACCGTCGCATAGCGGCTGAGCACGTACGGCACCCACGCGCCCATCGAGATCTTCGGCTTGGGTGGGGAGGGCTCCTTGCCGAAATCGGCTTCGGCGAGATAGAGCAGGTTGGCCCCCAGTCCCTTTTCGTTGAGCCCGTCGAAGGCGCCGTCGATCGGCCCGTCTGGGGTCATCGAGCCCGCGGCGACCACCGCGCCGTAGCGGCTCTCCCACTCCAGCCCGCCGCGGATGCCGACGTTCTTCGTGCCGCGCGGGATCACGTAGAAGTGCGTGTTGAAATCGTAGGGCCAGTCCATCGACCGCCCGGTGATCACGCTGCCGTCGCGGCCGATCCACGTGGCCCGGGAGCAGGCGGAAGCGGAGGGCGACCAGGCGGC
>JBMLMS010000119.1:0-10723 GCA_049243925.1 Pirellulales bacterium | reverse complement strand
AGAGCAGCTGATTTGTAATCAGCAGGTTGCGGGTTCAACTCCCGCCGCTAGCTCACTCGCGCCACGCCCGCCCATGGGCCCGCTCAGGCGGGTCGGCCACGAGTTTTTGTCGCACACCTGCCACGCACACCTAATCACGAAGGGGAGTTTCCCGAGCGGTCAAAGGGGTCAGACTGTAAATCTGATGGCTATGCCTTCGCAGGTTCGAATCCTGCACTCCCCACTCCTGCAGCACCCAACGCGGGTGTAGCTCAATGGTAGAGCAATAGCCTTCCAAGCTAAAGACGAGGGTTCGATTCCCTCTACCCGCTTTTGAACGTTCGGTTTTCGATGCAATGAGGCCACATCCGCTGCTGTAGCTCAGTTGGTAGAGCACGTCCTTGGTAAGGACGAGGTCAAGGGTTCAAGTCCCTTCAGCAGCTCTCCCACGGGCGAAGCCACCCAGTTCGTTCGTCGCAGGCAATCAGGTCGGTCAACCAATTCGGTCAACCAGTTCGGTTCGTTTTTCACTTCCGAGGAGCATTTAGGAGCAACGATGGCAAAGGACACGTTCACGCGGAGCAAGCCGCACGTCAACGTCGGCACGATCGGTCACATCGACCACGGCAAGACGACCCTCACGGGCGCGCTGGTCGCGGTGCAAGCTGCGAAGAATCTCGCCGTGGCCAAAAGCTACGCCGACATCGCCAAGGGCGGCACCGTCCGTGACGAGACGAAGACCGTGACCATCGCGGTCAGCCACGTCGAATACGAAACCGAGAAGCGGCACTACGCCCACATCGACTGCCCGGGCCACGCCGACTTCATCAAGAACATGATCACCGGCGCCGCTCAGATGGACGGTGCGATCCTGGTGGTGAGTGCGGCTGACGGCCCCATGCCCCAGACCCGCGAGCACATCCTGCTGGCCAAGCAGGTCGGCGTGCCGGCGCTCGTCGTGTTTCTCAACAAGGTCGATCTCGTCGACGATCCGGAACTCCTCGACCTCGTCGAGATGGAGATCCGCGAACTGCTCACGAAGTACGGCTTCCCCGGCGACGACGTGCCGATCATTCGTGGCGCCGGCAAGCCGGCCTACGACAGCCCGGCCGACCCGAAGGCCAACAAGTGCATCGCCGACCTGCTGGACGCCGTCGATGCCTACATCCCCGAGCCCGTCCGCGAGCTCGACAAGCCCTTCCTGATGGCCATCGAAGACGTGTTCTCGATCGAAGGTCGTGGCACTGTGGCCACGGGCCGTATCGAGCGCGGCGAGGTGAAGGTGGGCGACGAAGTCGAGATCATCGGCCTCAAGGACAAGGCCGAGAAGACGACCGTCACGGGTGTCGAGATGTTCAAGAAGCTCCTCGACAAGGGTCAGGCCGGCGACAACGTCGGCTGTCTGCTCCGTGGCGTGGCGCGTGAGGGCATCGAGCGCGGCCAGGTGCTTGCCAAGCCGGGCTCGATCAAGCCCCACAAGAAGTTCGAGTGCGAGGTGTACGTGCTGTCGAAGGAAGAAGGCGGTCGGCACACGCCGTTCTTCGCCGGCTACCGCCCGCAGTTCTACTTCCGTACGACCGACGTGACCGGCTCGACGAAGCTCCTCGGCGGCGTCGAAATGTGCTCGCCGGGCGACAATGTGAAGATGGAAGTCGAGCTCATGGTGCCGATCGCCATGGACGACGGCGTGCGCTTCGCGATCCGCGAAGGCGGCAAGACCGTCGGCTCGGGTGTCGTCACGAAGATCCTGGACTGAACCGTATTGAAGAACATGGGGGGAGGGGGTCCGCCGTGGGCCCCCTCCTTCTCCACAGGGGCGTAGCTCAACTGGCAGAGCGCTGGTCTCCAAAACCAGAGGTTGCGAGTTCGATCCCCGCCGCCCCTGCATGCTGAGCTCGAGGAGTCCGACACGACGATTGGCGACGGAGCGCGTTCGAACGATGGCAACCACGCAAGAAAATTCGACGGCCAGCGGCAGCTTCTGGAGTGAACTCCTGAGCACGTCGGTCTACAAGCGCAACCAGGGCAGAGTGACGCGGCAGGCGACCTTCGCCGCCCTCGCGGTCACGATCGCCATTGGTGTGTGGCGGCTCGCGCAATTGCTGCCGCTCTGGCTGTCGAATGCCACGTCGCTGTCGGCGACGCCGGGTGCGGATCTCGGGGTGTATCGGTTCCTCGTTCCCGGGCTGCTCCTCGCCGGGGGGCTGTGGTTCGTCTACCGGCTCGTCAACGTTCCCCGGTTCGCCGACTTTCTGATCGCAGTCGAGTCGGAGATGGCGAAAGTGTCGTGGCCGACAGCCGGCGAGGTGGCTCGCAGTTCGGCCGTGGTCATCTTCCTCATCTTCGCGCTCGCGGCGATCCTCGCTGCATACGATCTTTTCTGGTGGTTCGTGCTCCGGGCCATCCAAGGCTTCAAGTGAAATCCAAACCATGAGCGACCATCCCCACGACGACGCGGCTCCCGAGCACGACATCGCCCACCCGGCCCCGGCCAACGAGCCTGCGCCGGCGGTGGTCGAGGATGACGACGACGGCGTCGCCGCCGAGATCGACGATCCGTTCGCCGGCAGCAGCGAAGACGCCAAACCGGTGGAGACGGCGGGCGACGACGACGAACTGCCGATCGGCGACCGGCAGTGGTACATCCTCAAGGTGCAGAGCAACCGCGAAGACTCGATCCGCGAGGCGCTCCAGCGCCGGATTTCCATGCAGGGCATGGACAAGTGGTTTGGGGAGGTGATCGTGCCCAAGGAGCAGGTCACCGAGTTCAAAAGTGGCAAAAAACGCGTCGTTTCTCGCAAGCTCTACCCGGGATACATCCTGGTGAACATGATCTTGAACGACGAGACGTGGTATCTCGTGCGGGAGACCGGCGGCATCGGTGATTTCACCGGGTCGGCCGGGCGGCCCGCCCCGATGCTGCCGCAGGACGTCGCCAAGCTGCTCAACAAGGCCGAGGAGAAGACCGCCGAATCGCCGCGATTGAAGATCAACTTCAAGAAGGGCGATCGCGTGAAGATCAACGAGGGCACGTTCGAGAACTTCGAGGGCGAAGTCGAGGCGATCGACGAGGCCAACGGTCGCGTGACGGTGATGCTGAGCATCTTCGGGCGGTCCACGCCGGTGGACATCGAGTATTGGCAGATCGAGTCGGTCTGAGTGGCCTTCGTTTCAGGCTCAAGCACAACATTTCAGTCAATTCGTTTCGGTCGAAAGGTAAGGATTCGCGATGGCAAAGCAGATGGTCGGTCAGGCAAAGTTTCAGGTGCCAGGTGGGCAGGCCACGCCGGCTCCTCCGGTGGGCACGTCGCTGGGCCGCTTCGGCATCAACCTCGGCCAGTTCGTGCAGCAGTTCAACGACCGCACCCGCGAAGCCGCCGGCATGGCGATCCCCGTGGTCGTGACGGTCTACAACGACCGCTCGTTCGACTTCATCACCAAGAGCCCGCCGGCCGCCGCCCTGCTCAAGAAGGTCGCCGGCCTGGCGAAGGGTTCGGGCGTGCCCAACAAAGACAAAGTCGGCAAGGTCACCAAGGCCCAACTCGACGAGATCGTGCGGCTGAAGTCGGCCGACTTGAACGCCCGTGACGGCGACCATGCCCGCCGCATGATCGAAGGCACGGCCCGCAGCATGGGCATCACCGTCGAAGGCTGATCCAGCGTCCTCCCCTCCACGTTTCCTCTCCACATTTCAGGATTTTCAAGCCGTGCCAGTTTCGAAGCGCATGCGGGCGATGCTCGCCAAGAAGCCCGAGTCGGAAGCCGCCCTGCCTATCGCCGAGGCGGTGGGTGTGCTGAAGGGTTTTCCGCCGTCGAAGTTCGACCAGACGGTCGAGATCCACGTGCGGCTGGGCATCGACCCCAAGCAGGCCGATCAGATCGTCCGCGGCTCGCTCTCGCTGCCCCACGGCATCGGCAAGTCGAAACGGGTGGTCGTGTTCGCCAAGGGCAACCTGGCCGAAGACGCCCGGGCGGCCGGCGCCGAGGAGGTCGGGGCCGATGATCTCGCCAAGAAGATCAAGGAAGGCTGGACCGATTTCGACGTCTGCATCGCCGCTCCCGACATGATGGGCCTCGTGGGGCCGCTCGGCAAAGTGCTCGGGCCCCGCGGCCTGATGCCGAGCCCGCGTGCCGGCACTGTGACGGCCGACATCAAGAAGACGGTCAGCGAATACAAGGCGGGCAAGGTCGAGTTTCGCAACGACCCGACCGGCATCGTGCATGCGGTGGTCGGGAAGGTGAGTTTCGACGCCGGGAAACTGACCGACAACATCCGGGCCTTCATCGACCATATCCTGTCGCTGCAGCCCAACAGCGTCCGTGGACAATATGTGAAGAGCATTTCGATCTCGGGCACGATGACCCCGGGCGTGATGGTCGCGGCCTGACCCGTCGCCCTCCACGCATTCCATCACTCCTGAAGAAGAACGCAGAGATCCATGAGCAAACTCGTCAAGAACATGCTGGTCGACGACCTCAAGACCCGCCTCGCGGGCGTCGGCGACCTGATCGTCGTCAGCCTCGGCAAGCTCGACGCCATCCAGACGTCGCAGCTGCGGCAGACGCTCCGCAAGAAGAAAATCCACCTCCAGATGGTGAAGAACAGCCTGGCCCGCCGGGCCACGCTCGACACACCGCTCGCGCCCGCCTTCGAGAAGCACGAGGGCATGCTCGCGATCGCCTGGGGCGGCGAAGACGTCGTCGACCTGGCGAAGGAGCTCGATCGCCTCTCGGGTGTCAAAGACTTCGAGGGCTTCGAGTTCCGCTGCGGCGCCCTCGACGGATCGCGGCTCGAGGCCGGCGACGTGAAGGCCGTGGCCAAGTGGCCCAACCGGGCCGAGCAGTTGTCGCTGCTTTCCGGCCAGATTTCCGGCCTCGGTTCCAAGCTTTCCGGTCAGATCAGCTCGCTCGGCGGAGTGCTGGCCGGGCAGATCTCCTCGCGTGTCGACGACCTGGAGAAGTCGGCCGCAGCATCATAAACAGGCGGATTTTTGCACCGGGCTTCACCCGGCAAAAGTTCGTGGTAAGACAGTAGACCCACCACACATCACCCCGTTCGCTTCCGGCGGACGGGCTTTCAAGAAGGGAAAGGACCTCGCGCGATGGCAACGGCTGAAGCAACACGTGAATTCTCGAAGGACACCAAGGAGCTGGGTGACAAGATCGTCGCCCTGTCGCTGAAGGCGGCGAAGGAACTCTCCGACTATCTCGACGAGGTTCACGGCATCAAGCCGGCCGCCGGCGGCGCGGTCGTGATGGCGGCCCCGGGCGGAGCCGGTGGCGGAGCCGGTGGTGGCGAAGCCGCTGCCGAGAAGACCGAATTCGACGTCATGCTCGACGCCTTTGGCGACAACAAGATCGGCGTCATCAAGGTGGTGCGGTCGGCGACCGGCCTGGGTCTCAAGGAGGCCAAGGATCTGGTCGAAGCCGCTCCCTCGAAGGTGAAGGAAGGGATCTCCAAGGCCGACGCCGAGAAGCTCAAGAAAGAGCTCGAAGAGGCCGGGGCCAAGGTCTCGATCAAGTAATTCCTGCGAAAACAGCCGCGAGGCGGCCGGGAACTTGGCGTCCCGGTCGCCTTTCGGTATGCTTTTTGCTGGTCTGGTCTTGACTTGTCTCCCCCGCCGCGCCTCTGCCTCGTGCTCGTCCGCCAGTCCGTGATGTGACCGGCCTTCGGTTGTGAACGCCGCCCCGCGTCCAGGCCGCATGCCGCTCGGTTCCCGTCCTCCCAAGACAGTCACAGGAGCTCTTTGCCAATGGCCACTCGCGCCGTCCGCCGCCTTCAGCCCACGGAAGTCCGTCACTTCGGCAGCCGCCGCGCCAGCCACTCCATTCCCGACCTCACGGAAATCCAGACGCGGTTTTACGACCGTTTCCTGCAATACGACACGCCGCAGAACAAGCGCAAAGACGAGGGCATCGAGGGCGTGCTCCGCGAGATCTTCCCGATCGAGAGCTACGACAAGACCGTCAAGCTCGAGTATCTCCGCTACGACCTCGGCAAGCCGCGGTATGACCCAGACGAGTGCCGGCAGCTGCGGCTGACCTACGGCCGGCCCCTGCGGGTGTGGCTGCGGCTCACCCGCGATCAGCCCATCGAAGAAGAGGTCTATCTCGGCGACATCCCGATCATGCTCGGGGGCGGTGAGTTCATCATTAATGGCGCCGAGCGGGTCGTGGTCAGCCAGCTGCACCGTTCGCCAGGCATCGATTTCGTGACCGACACGGAGTCGAGCGAGCGCAAAACCTACAACTGCCGCGTGATCCCCGAGCGTGGGAGCTGGATCGAGCTCAACGTGTCGAAGAAAGACACGCTCCAGGTGCGCATCGACCAGAGCGGCAAATTCTCGGCGCTGACGCTGCTGCGGGCGATGGATCCGAAGTATTCCCGCGATTCCGAGATCCTCAAGCTCTTCTACAAGACCGACAAGCTGAAGACCGAAGGCGGCCGCTACGTCGCCAAGATCGAGGGCAAGATCGCGGTCGACGACGTCGTCTACCCGAAGGGCAGCGAGCGGGCCGGCGAGATCATCGTCGACGCGGGCTGCAAGATCACCCACGATCAGGCCGAGCTGATCTGCACCTCGGGGCTCAAGGCGATCGAGGTGATGCTCGAGCAAAAGGTGCCCCTGATCGTCAACAGCCTCCGCGAGGATGCCGACGAATCGAAGCGCCGCACCGGCGTGGCCCCGAGCCATGAAGACGCGCTGATCCGCATCTACCAGCGGCTGCGCCCGGGCAATCCGCCGGCGCTCGACAAGGCGCGGTCGCTGTTCGACGAAAAGTTCAAAGACACAAACCGCTACCGGCTCGGCCGCGTGGGGCGGTTTCGCATCAACCGCAAGCTGGGTCTGTCGGTGCCCGAGACGGAAATGACGCTCCGCCCCGACGACCTGATCGCGGCGATCACCTACATGCTGCAACTCAGCGAGGGCGAAGGCGAGGTGGAGGTGGACGACATCGACCACCTCGGCAACCGCCGCCTCCGCACGATCGACGAACTCGCCAGCGATGAACTGCGGAAGGGCTTCCTCAAGCTCCGCCGCACCGTGCAGGAGCGGATGGGCCTGAAGGACGTCACGGAGATGTCGCCGCGGTCGCTCATCAATCCCAAGAGCATCTCGGCGGCGATCGAGTATTTCTTCGGCCGTGGCGAACTGTCGCAGGTGGTTGATCAGACCAACCCGCTCTCGATGCTCACGCACGAGCGCCGGCTTTCGGCCCTCGGCCCGGGCGGCCTCAACCGCAAGCGCGCGGGCTTCGAGGTGCGCGACGTCCATATCTCGCACTATGGCCGGATCTGCCCGATCGAGACGCCGGAAGGCACCAACATCGGCCTGATCTCGAGTCTCGCGATCTATTCGGGCGTCGATTCCTACGGCTTCCTCGTCACGCCATACCGCAAGGTCGTGAAGGGGAAGCTCACCGACGACGTCGTGTGGCTCCGTGCCGACGAAGAGCACGAGGCTCACCTCGCGCCGGCCGATGCCACCGTCGTCGACGGCCGCCTTCAGGGCGAGACGATCATCGCCCGCTACCGCGGCGACTTCGTGCTCGTGCCGGCCGAAAACATCGAATACATCGACGTCGCGCCCAGCCAGATGGTGGGCGTGTCGGCGGGTCTGATTCCCTTCCTCGAGCACGACGACGCCAATCGCGCCCTCATGGGATCCAACATGCAGCGTCAGGCCGTGCCGCTGCTCGTCACCGAGCCGCCCGTCGTGGCCACGGGCATGGAGCGCGACGTGGCCGTAAACTCCGGGCTCATCGTGCGGGCCGCCCGCAAGGGCACGGTCAACTACGTCGACGCCGAACGGATCGAAGTCACATCGGGTGCCGGGGCCGCCGACATCTACAAGCTGCGGAAGTACGTCGGGCTCAACGAGCGCACCTGCCAGAATCAAAAGCCGGTGGTGCAGCTCGGCCAGAAGGTCGAGAAGGGCGAGGTGCTCGCCGACGGTGCCGCCACCTACAAGGGCGAGCTGGCCCTGGGCCGGAACGTGCTCGTGGGCTTCATGGCCTGGGACGGCTTCAACTTCGAAGACGCGATCATCATCAGCGAGGAGCTGGTGGAGGACGACGTCTACACCTCGATTCACATCGAGGAATACGACATCGAGATTCGCGACACGAAGCTCGGCCGCGAGGAATTCACCCGCGACATCCCCAACGTGGGCGAGCGGGCCCTGCACAACCTCGACGAAACGGGCATCGTGAAGATCGGCACCTACGTGCGGCCGGGCGACATTCTCGTCGGCAAGGTGTCACCGAAGAGCAAGACGGAGCTCACGCCGGAAGAAAAGCTGCTGCACGCCATCTTCGGCCGCGCCGGCGAGGATGTGAAGAACGACTCGCTCGAGGTCCCGTCGGGCGTCGAGGGGATCGTGATCGCCACCGAGAAGTTCTCGCGACAGATGAGCCTCTCGGAGGAGGAGCGTCGTGAGTTCCAGAAGCAGCTCAAGGAGGCCGAGAGCGAGGGCAACCTGCGGATCGCGGAGGCGTTTGGGGCGTTCGTCAAGGAGATCGAGGGCGTGCTCCAAAAGCCGCTCAACGCGGCCGACGGCAGCCCGCTCGTCAGGAATCAAGATCACAAAGTGGTCGCCGAACGGGCCGCGGCGTTCAAGCTCGACGATCTCGACATTCGCTCGCCTGAGCGGAAGACCGCCGTCGAGAAGCTCTTCAAGACGCTCTGGCCGACCGTCGAAGAAGCGATTGACGGCCGGGAGCGGCGGCTCAACAGCATGAAGCGCGGCGATGAACTTCGTCCGGGCGTGCTGCAGATGGTGAAGGTGTATGTCGCAGCCAAGCGTGTGATCTCGGTCGGCGACAAGATGGCCGGCCGCCACGGCAACAAGGGTGTGATCGCCAAGATCCTGCCCAAGGAAGACATGCCCTTCCTGGCCGATGGCACCCCGGTGCAGATCCTGCTCAACCCGCTCGGCGTGCCGAGCCGCATGAACGTGGGCCAGATCCTGGAGACGCATCTCGGCTGGGCCGGGAAGATCCTCGGCTTCCAGGCGATCACGCCGGTGTTCGACGGTGCCAGCGAGGACGACATCAACAAGGTGCTCGCCGACGCCGGCCTGCCGAAGCACGGCAAGGCGCAGCTGTTCGATGGCCGCACGGGCGAGCCGCTCGAGCAGGAAACGACCGTCGGCTACATCTACATGCTCAAGCTTCATCATCTCGTCGACGACAAGGTGCATGCACGGTCGACGGGTCCCTACTCCCTCATCACGCAGCAACCGCTTGGCGGCAAGGCCCGCTTCGGCGGCCAGCGCTTTGGCGAGATGGAAGTGTGGGCGCTCGAGGCCTACGGTGCGGCCTACATCCTCCAGGAGTTGCTCACGGTGAAGAGCGACGACGTGGAGGGCCGCACGAAGATCTACGAGAGCATGGTGAAGGGCGAGAACACGCTCGAGGCCGGCACCCCGGCCAGCTTCGACGTGCTCACCAACGAAATTCGCGGACTGGCTTTGAACATGTCGCTCGAAAAGCGCCGCATCTGAACCTCAGGCACGCCACAGGAGATTTTTCGTGAGCATCGGCGAATCAACCTACGATCGCGTCAACGACTATTCGGCCGTCAAGATCAGCCTGGCTCGGCCGCACGACATCCGCAGTTGGTCGTTCGGCGAGGTGAAGAAGCCCGAGACGATCAACTACCGCACCTACCGTCCCGAAAAGGACGGCCTGATGTGCGAGAAGATCTTCGGACCGGAGAAGGACTGGGAGTGCTCCTGCGGCAAATACCGCGGCATGAAATACAAGGGGATGATCTGCGACCGCTGCGGCGTGAAGGTCACGCATTCGCGCGTCCGCCGCAAGCGCATGGGCCACATCGAGCTGGCCGCGCCGGTCGTGCACATCTGGTTTTTCAAGGCGATGCCGAGCCGGCTCGGCGCGCTGCTCGACATGAAGACGTCGAGCCTGGAGAAGGTGATCTATTTCCAGGACTACGTCGTTCTCGACCCGAAAGACACGCCCCTCAAGAAGCAGCAACTGCTGACGGAAGAAGAGTTTCGTGAAGCGCGCGCCACGTATGGCGACGGCGCGTTCGACGCGGAGATGGGCGCGGAGGCGGTGCGTAAGCTCCTCCTCGGTCTCGACCTCGTGCAGCTTTCAAAGGACCTCCGCGAGGAACTGCACACGACGGGCTCGAAGCAGAAGAAGAAGGATCTCGTCAATCGGCTCAAGATCGTGGAAAGCATCCGCGATAGCGAAAACAAGCCGGAGTGGATGGTCCTCGACGTGATCCCGGTGATCCCGCCCGATCTGCGGCCGCTCGTGATGCTCGACAGCGGCAATTTCGCCACGAGCGATTTGAACGATCTCTACCGCCGGATCATCAACCGCAACAACCGGCTCAAGAAACTCGTCGACCTCAACGCACCCGAAGTAATCATTCGCAACGAGAAGCGGATGCTGCAGCAGTCGGTCGACGCGCTGTTCGACAACAATCGCTGCAAGCGGCCCGTCTTGGCGTCGAGCAATCGGCCGCTGAAGAGCCTGACGGACATGATCAAGGGCAAGCAGGGCCGCTTCCGCGAAAACCTGCTCGGCAAGCGGGTCGACTACTCGGCCCGCTCTGTGATCGTGGTCGGCCCCACGCTCCGCCTCCACCAGTGCGGCCTGCCCAAGAAGATCGCGCTCGAACTCTACCAGCCGTTCATCATCCGCCGGCTCAAGGAACTCGGCCACGCCGACACGATCAAGAGCGCCAAGAAGATGCTCGAGCGGAAGGACG
>JBMLMS010000118.1:1368-7097 GCA_049243925.1 Pirellulales bacterium | reverse complement strand
TCGGTGACGACCGACCCCTCCAGTTTTCCGCCCGATGGCGTGCGCGCTCGAGCACTCGACAGGCGCATGCGATCGCTCTTGGCCGAGAGCATCGAGCACATCCACGAGCGTGGTGCCGAGGTTCTCGACGTCGACTTCGGGCCCGTCCTGCGCGTGGCTGCCGGGCTGCGGGCCGGCCACCGCTATGCCCCCGCCGTCTTCGGCCTCTACAAGGAGGCCATCGAGGCGATCGCGGATGAAGACCTGCCTGCTGCGAGCGACCGGCTGCAGCGATTCGGAGCGGAGCGACCGCTGGAGAGCACGCCGGAGATCATCGCCCTCGGCGACGCGGCACTCGCGGCCCATCGAGCGTTGCTGCTCGCCGAACTGGGTCTTGAAACCACGCTTGGATGCGGTGTCCGCGATCCCGAGCCGGCAGCCGTCGCCGACTTCACCGCCCGCCTCGCGGCCGCCCGCGGGCTCATGGCGCAGGCGGTTCCCGACCTGGCCGCCGAGTTCGACGCCCTGACCACGCAGATCATCCTCGTCGGCAGTGATCCACAGGCGAAGATGCAGTTCGACGGCGGGTCGAGCTACATGCTCTGGGGTGGACTGTTTCTCAACGTCGCCTTCCATCCGAACGAAGTGGCCCTCGTGGAAGTGCTCGCCCACGAGAGCGCCCACATGCTGCTCTTCGGCTACGCGGCCGACGAGCCGCTCGTGAACAACGACGACGAGCCACGATACCGCTCGCCGCTTCGGGTCGATCCGCGGCCGATGGACGGCATCTACCATGCGACGTACGTCTCGGCGCGGATGCACTGGGCGATGTCACAACTCCTCGCAAGCGGCATTCTCGACGCGGCCGGACAAAGTCAGGCCGAGGCGGCCCGGGCGGCCGACGCACGAAACTTCGAGGATGGCTACGCGGTGGTCGCCGAGCACGGCGACCTCACGGCCACCGGCGCGGCGGCGATGCAGGCGGCCCGGTCATACATGGATACGATATAACTGTGCACGTTCGCCGTTCAGGTTCGGTTGGCCCGACCATCGTTTGCCCAGGAGCCGCCATGACTCTCCGCGTCCGCAGGGTTTGCCACCACTTCATGACGGTGATCATCGCCGTTGCCAGCCTGTTTGCACCGATCGCCGACGCCTGCGCCCGGCCGGGTGGTGGCGGTGGCCCACGGGGAGGCGGTGGCCGGTCGGGCCCGTCTCCAGCTCCGCGATCGGCGCCGTCAAACACGCGTCCGATGCAGCCGCAGCCCGGCCGCTCGCTCGACGCAGGCCGCCCTGGCGACGTCGGTTCTGGTTCCACCGTGGGCCGCGGGCCTGAAGTCGGCCCCGGTCCCGATGCCGCGCGGATCGGCGAGCCGGGTCGGGCCGCTGCAGCGGCGGGACCGCGCGGCGTCGAAGACTTCATCGGTGCGAAGCCGGCCGCCGCCCGGCCGGCGGCGTCACAGGCCCGCGTCAACTCGATGCAGGCCGCCCTCGCCGGCCGCACGCAGCCCTTCACCGGCGCCTGGTATGCCGAACACCCCAACGCCTGGCGCTACACGCATCCCTATGCCGACTGGTGGGTCGTCGCCGGAGCGGCAGGCCTCGGTACGTGGCTTGGCTATTCCATCGCCGCATCAAGCGCCACATCGAGCGCGACGGCGACCACCACGACCGCCACAGGCACGACTGCGTCGGCAAGCGCTTCTGCAACGGCCACGGCCTCGGCCCCACCCGCCGACCTCGAGTGGATGCCGCTGGGCGTGTTCGCGGTCGCGCCGCAGGGCACCGAACAGGCGCACATCTACCAGCAACTTGCTGTCAGCCGGAAAGGGGAGCTCAAGGGCAACTCCTACGACGCCGTCTCCGACGCCGTGCAGCAAATCAGTGGCACAATCGACCGCGACTCCCGCAAGGCGACGTGGAAGGTCGGCACCGGGGCCACGTTCGAGACCACGCTCGACGCTCTGCTCGAAACCCCGAGCACTGTGGCAATGAAGGCCGGAACGATCTCGCAGACCTGGGATCTCGTGCGCATGGAAAAGCCGGACCCAGCGAAGCCCTAGGCACGGCAACGGCTGCCGTGCCGCATGAAGCTCAAGGCCGCGGTGGCCAGCCGAACAAGCGCAGCGTGTTGCCGTCGGGATCGTGGACGACGACTTCGCGGAAACCCTCGGGATGCAGCCGCGGGGCTGTGGCGTCGGCACCGGCGGCCACGAGCCTGCCGTGCACGGCGTCGACATCGGTCACCTCGAAGCCGAGGCTGATCCGCCCGCTCGCCGGTCCCGGGCTCTCCCGGGCGAGGATCGCGAGCTTCGCGGTGCCGGCCGCCAGGAGCGCGTAGCCGTCGTCGACCACGCGCATCAGCACTGTGAGGCCGACCGCCGAGCAATACCACTCCACGAGTTCCGCCCACCGCGTCGTGCGCAGTTCGACGCAGAAAAGCTCGGGGGCAGCGGGGGGCGACATCGGCCGGCCTTCTCCAAAACCGTGAAACAACCGACAATCCTGGCTTCCAACCATCGTACCCGCCTCCGCAGCCGCCATGTCGAACCCTCCCCATCTTCCTGCGACACCGTCCGCACCGCCTTCCCCGCCTCTGGGCTCGGGCGCCGCGCTCGAAAAGGCCCGGCGCGACAAACTCGACAAGCTCAAGAGCCTGGGCGTCGATCCGTGGGGTCGGCGATTCGACGGCGCGCTGGCGATTGCCGACGTGCGGGCCCGCGGCGAGGCGCTCGACAAGGCGGCCGACGACGGGCCGACGGTGCGGGTGGCGGGCCGCATCATGCTCCTGCGGAGCGCCGGCAGCCTCGTGTTCATCGAACTCGCCGACCGCTCCGGCCGGATCCAGCTCATGCTCGGCAAGAAGCAGGTCGGCCCCGAGGCCTGGAAGATCGTCGACTGCCTTGACCTTGGCGACATCGTCGGCGTGGACGGCCGACTCGGGTGGTCGAAGACCGGCGAAATGACCGTGTTCGCCGCCGGCCTCACGTTCCTTACCAAGTCGCTGGAAACGCCCCCCGATAAATTCCACGGCCTCGTCGATCCCGACCTCAAACAGCGGATGCGGTATCTCGACCTCATTCACGGCGAAGGAGTGCGCAACCGCTTCGTGGCCCGCAGCCGGATCGTGGAAGCGGTGCGGCGCGTGCTCGCCGCCCGCGGCTACCTCGAAGTGGAAGGGCCGACGCTGCAGGAAAGCGCCGGCGGTGCCGCAGCCCGACCGTTCAACACGCATCACAATGCGCTCGACATGCCGCTCGTGCTCCGGATCGCGCTCGAGCTGCACTTGAAGCGGCTGCTCGTGGGCGGGATGGAGCGGGTGTTCGAGCTGGGGCGGGTGTACCGGAACGAGGGCGTGAGCCCGCGGCACAATCCCGAGTTCACGATGCTCGAGGCCTACGAGGCCTACGGCGACTATGGCTCGATGATGGATCTCACCGAAGCGATCCTCGTCGAGGCGGCTGCGGCGGCCAGCACGCCCGCACGGTTCGAGTTTCTGGGGCACGAGGTCGACCTCACGCCGCCGTTCCGCCGCGCGAAATACGATGATCTCCTCCGCGAGGTCACCGGCTGCGATCCCCTCGATCCGGCCAGCGTCGCGGCCACAGCTTCTCGGCACGGCCTCGAAACGACCGGCCGCCATCCCGACGTCGTCAAGAGCGAGCTCTTCGAGGCAACGGTGGAGAAGACGCTGTCGGGGCCGGTGTTCGTGATCGACTATCCGGCGGCCGTCTGCCCGCTCACGAAGCGCAAGGCAGACGCGCCCCACGTCGCCGAGCGGTTCGAGCTGTACGTGGCGGGAATGGAACTGGCCAACGCCTACACCGAGCTCAACGACCCCGACCTCCAGGAGGAGCTCTTTCGCACGCAGCTCGCCGGCCTCGATGCCGAGGAGTCGATGGCCCGCATGGACACCGACTTCATCCGCGCCCTGCGGCACGGCATGCCGCCGGCAGGTGGCCTGGGCATCGGCATCGATCGCCTCGTGATGTTCCTGACCGCCGCCCCGAGCATCCGCGACGTGATCCTGTTCCCCATCCACCGCCCGGAAAAGTAGGACGGGCTTCGGCCTGTCTTCCTTCCCTCATGTACAAGCTCCTGCTCTGCTGGCGGTATCTGCGGACGCGATGGATCGCGCTGGCGAGCGTGATCAGCGTGACGCTCGGCGTGGCGACGATGATCGTCGTCAACGCCGTGATGGCGGGCTTCTCCCACGAGATGCAGACGCGGATCCACGGCATTCTTTCCGATATCGTCTTCGAAAGTCATTCGCTGTCCGGGTTTCAGGACCCTGCCTGGCACATGGCGGAGATCCGCCGGGCCGCGGGCGACTCGATCGCAGGCATGACGCCGACGGTGGCTGTGCCGGCGATGCTCTCTTTTCAGGTGCGCGGCCAGTGGGTGACCAGGCAGGTGATGTTCATCGGCATCGACGAGTCGTCGCATGCCGCGGCGAGCGACTTCAGCCGCTACCTCCAGCATCCGGAAAACCGGCGGCAGCTGTCGTTCGCGCTGCGCGAGGGCGGCTACGACACGGTCGACAGCCAGGCGGAGTCGCCCGGGCCCACGCGGCCGGCGCTCGAAGGGGCTGGCTGGCCGCATCGTCGGATGCGGGTGGAGCGGGAGCGGCTGTGGCGCGAGCGGCAGGCAGCGCAGGAGCGGGCGGCGGGCGGGCCGACTCGGCCGGTCGACCAGCAGGTGGATGCCGTGCTCGCGGCGACGGCGCCGGCCGAACCCAAGCCCGATACGGACGGCGCGGCTGCCGTCGACTCGGGCGCCGACACCCCGGCTGCCGACGCGGCCCGCAAGGATCCCTTCAAGACCGTCCGCCCCGACGAGGGCCGCGCGATGGATCCCGCCAAGGAGCAGTTCACCGGCATCGTGCCAGGGATCGGTCTGGCGAGCTTTCGCGACTCCAGCGGCATCGACCGGTTCCTCGTGCTCCCCGGTGACGACGTGAAGATCACGTTTCCCACGGCCGGCACGCCGCCCAAGGCCGTGAGCGACACGTTCACGATCGTCGACTTCTACGAGAGCAAGATGAGCGAGTACGACTCGAACTTCGTGTTCGTGCCGATCGCCGCGCTCCAGCGGATGCGCGGCATGATCGATCCGCAGACCGGGATTCCGAGCATCAACTCGATCCAGGTGAAGTTGAAAGACGGTGCCGACCTCGACCTCGTCCGCGACCGGCTGCGGAAGGCGTTTCCGGCCGAGCTCTACGCGATCTCCACGTGGCGTGACAAGCAAGGCCCGCTCCTCTCGGCCGTCGACATGGAGATGGCGGTGCTCAATATCCTCCTCTTCATGATCATCGCCGTGGCCGGCTTCGGGATCCTGGCGATCTTCTTCATGATCGTCGTGGAGAAAACCCGCGACATCGGGATCCTCAAGTCGCTCGGGGCGAGTTCGACGGGTGTCGCCGGGATTTTCCTCGGCTACGGCCTGTTTCTCGGAGCGGTGGGAGCCGGCGCGGGCCTCGCCCTGGGCCTCGCGATCACCTGGAACATCAACCGCATCCGGGCGGCCGTCGAGTGGTTCACCGGCGAGCGGGTGTTCGATCCGTCGATCTACTACTTCTTCAAGATCCCCACGATCGTGCATCCGGCAACGGTGCTCTGGATCATCGCCGGCGCCGTGGCGATCGCCGTGGCCGCGAGCGTGCTGCCGGCCCTCCGCGCGGCCAGGCTCCATCCGGTGGAGGCACTGCGGCATGACTGAGCTGCCGAGCCAGCCGAGCCGGGAGAGCC
>JBMLMS010000118.1:0-1268 GCA_049243925.1 Pirellulales bacterium | reverse complement strand
GGCGTGCGCAAGAGCTACCGCTCCGGCGGCGGCCGGCTCGACGTGCTGCGCGGGGTCGATTTCGACCTCGCGCCGGGCGGGTTCGTGTCGGTGATCGGCCAGAGCGGGTCAGGCAAGAGCACGCTCTTGCACCTGATGGGTCTGCTCGACGCGCCTGATGCGGGGGAAGTCTGGCTCGGCGGCGAGCGGATCGACAACCTGCCGGCCGCCCGCCGCGACCGCCTCCGCAACACGGCCATCGGGATGGTGTTCCAGGCCTACCACCTGCTCCCGGAACTCGACGCCCTCGAGAACGTGCTCGCGCCGCTCTACGTGCGTCACTCACTCGCCGCCTGGTTCCGGGAGGGGGCCGCTGCCAAGGCCCGGGCCCGGGGCCTGCTCGAACGCTTCGGCCTGGGCGCGCGGCTGCATCACAAGCCGCGGCAGCTCTCGGGTGGCGAGATGCAGCGGGTGGCGATCGCGCGGGCACTCGTCGCCGAGCCGCGGGTGCTCCTGGCCGACGAACCGACCGGCAATCTCGACGAGGAGAGCGGCGGCGGGATCCTCGACACGCTCTGTGAGTTGAACCGGCGCGATGGCCTTTCTATAGTGCTCGTCACACACGATTCGGCGATCGCACGGCGAGCCGACAGAATCGTGCGGCTGGCCGCCGGCCGTGTTGCATCCGTCTGACCACCGCCTGGACGAACTCATGGCCCGCATCATCTTCATGAACGACCGTCTCGTGCCCGAGGACGAGGCCCGCGTGAGTGTGTTCGACCACGGTCTGCTCTACGGCGACGGCGTGTTCGAGGGCCTGCGGAGCTACTCTGGAACCGTGTTCCGGCTCGATGCCCATCTCGACCGCCTGTGGGCGAGCGCCCGCGCGATCTGCCTCGAGATTCCCCTCTCGAAGGCCGCCGTGGCCAAAGCGGTGAACGACACGCTCGCTGCCAACAAGCTCTCCGACGGCTACGTCCGCCTCGTGGTCACCCGCGGCGCGGGCTCCCTCGGTCTGGACCCCAACCGGACGTCGAACCCGCAGATGATCGTGATCGCCGACACGATCAGCCTCTATCCCCGCGAGTTCTACGAGCAAGGCCTGAAGATCGTGACCGCCGCCACCCAGCGGGTGCAGTCGGCGGCGCTCTCGCCCCGGATCAAGTCGCTCAACTACCTCAATAACATCATGGCGAAGCTCGAGGGCCTGCGGGCCGGCTGCGTCGAGGCCCTAATGCTCAACCACAAGGGCGAGGTGGCCGAGTGCACCGGCGACAACGTGTTCGTCG
>JBMLMS010000117.1:0-1671 GCA_049243925.1 Pirellulales bacterium | reverse complement strand
GCCGGACGGATCGTGGCGAAGAGCTCGGGCACCGTGCACCTCGCGACGCAGGGCGAGGGCGTCGCCCATGGGATTCTCCTGGCGGCTGGCGTGACGACCCCCAGGGGTTCTCAGTCGTTTGGTGGCGGCGTGACGCTCCTCAACGGCGTGGCCCTTCAGGCCGGCGGCGACATCTCCTTCTCGTCCACGATCGATGGAACCGCCAGGCTGCAGCTCTCCGCCGGAGGAGCGATCACGATGGCCGGAGACGTCGGCAGCTGGCTGCCCCTGCAGGGCATCATGCTGGCGCAGGCCAGGAGCGTGCTCGTGGGCGGCGGGCTCACGCTCGACGGATCGGGCACCGCCCCCGGCGCGAACGGCTTCGTGATCGGGGCGAACGTGCACAACGTCGTGGTTTCACCCCTTGCCGAAGCCCGCACGATCAGCGGATTCGGCGGCGCCGGCATCCGCTTCGCCGGCGGGTCGAATGGATCGCGAATCACGGGCGTGACGAGCATCGGCAATGGCGTGGGGCTGTTCGTCGGCCCCGGGCGTTATGCGGGCACCGTGATCTCCGGGAGTTCCTTCAGCGGCAACGTCGGCAATGGCGTGTCGCTCGAGGCTGCGCGGGCCATCACGATCGGCGGCCAGGCCCTGGGGGCCCGCAATCAGATCATCTCCAACGGCGGGTTCGGCGTCGCAGCGACGGGGGCGTGCAGCGGTTCGCTCGTGCTCGGCAGCGAGATTGGCGACAACGCCCTCGGCCAGATTGAGAACTATCTTGACGGCACCATTTCGGGAAGCCGGCTCATCCAGACCGCCACGGGCCTGATGCTCGAACTGAACGAGGTGGGGCGGGCGGCCTTTCGGGCGCAGAAGGCCGGCAGCTATTCATTCGATGTCGGAGTCGAGGCATTTGTGGTGTCGGCCTATTCAACCGGGTGGCTCGACACCCGCACGGCAGTGCTCGACATCGATGCCTCCCTCGCATTCATGGGGCCTCCGCCAGGGGCTGTGCCTCCGCCCGGCCTGCACCGGACCGTGCTCGGGGAGAACCTGCTGGCCACGTCGCTGACGCCTGTGCAGACGCTTCCCGGACTCGAGTTTGCCAAGAGCTCGCAGTACCTGGGCATCGACTCGTACGGCCGGCGTTATCGGGCCGTCGTCGGGGTTTCCACCTTCGCAGGCATGATCCCGCTCGCCGACCTGCAGGCTGCCCCGTCGATCGGCGGCGACTCGAGCCCCGTGCCGGTGGACGTGTGGGTGAACTCCCAGGGACGCGTGAGCCGGATCGCCGGCTCGTTCACAGGCGGGGCGTTCGTGATGTCGCTCCGCGGGCAGGGCTGGGCAGGGTTTGTGCCGGCGCCGGCCGGAATGCAGGCCGCGGTGGCCAGCGTGCCCACGACCGACTCGACGCCGGACATTGCGGCCATTCTCGATGCGGGAGCCCCACACCTGCCCGGGACGACCAACGGCGTCAGCGGCGTGCAGGTGGGCAGTTCCACGCTTGCGATCCCCTTTGGCAGCGGTGTGGTAGCGCCTGCCGACTGGTATTTCCCGACGCAAGTCGACGGCACCGTCGACGCTCAGGGCGTGATCTGGCTGCAGCATGCCTCCGGCGCCGCCGGGAGCTCCCGCGCCGCCCTGGCCGTCGAGCTCGCGCGGCAGACCAACAGCATCGTGGTGGCGCCG
>JBMLMS010000116.1:0-5236 GCA_049243925.1 Pirellulales bacterium | reverse complement strand
GCGCCCTCTCGCTCACCAACACGGGCACGGTCGCACTCGCCGGTTTTACTTCGGGAACGGCCTTGCTCGACATGGCCATCGCTGCACAGCGAGGACGCCTGACGATCGGAACCAGCGGCTCAGGAAGCCTGGCCTTGGGAAATTCCGGGACCGGATCTCTCACCGTGGCCGGGGGGCACGTTGCAAACTTCAATGCATATCTCGGTCACGTGGCGGGCGGCACAGGACTCGCGACGATCACGAGCGGCAGTTGGCAAAACCTCCGGCCGCTGCACGTCGGTTTCAATGGAAATGGAGTATTAGATCTCAGCGGCGGTGGCATCAGCTCGACCAACGGGTCAGTCGGCAGCTTCATCGGCAGCGTTGGGATAGCCACTGTCTCAGGCGGCACGTGGACCAATAACGCCCAATTCTCCGTCGGGGGATATTCCACCGGCACGGGCGGAGCCGGCACGCTCGCTTTGTCCGGAGGCCTCATCTCAGCGAACACGAGCGTGATCGGCTGGAACAACGGCGTGGGTTTTGCCACCGTGAGCGGCGGCACATGGGCGAGCAACCTCGTGATGCATGTCGGCCGTTCAGGTAGCGGATCACTCGTGATCGTAGGAGGGCAAGTCACGAGCGCTAGCGGCACGATCGGCACTGTCGTCGGCAGCCTGGGGACCGCCACCGTCAGCGGGGGCACCTGGTCGAATGCCGGTGCCTTTGCCGTCGGTGGTGCTGGCACGGGCACGCTCACGATCTCGGGCAGCGGGGGCAGCGGCGGAACCGTGATCGTCGGCGGCACGCTGGCGCGGGGCGCCTCAGGAACGATCAACCTTTCCCCGGGCGGCACACTCCGGATTGGCACGGGCACGACTGCGAGTGGCGGGCTCGCCACCGACCTTGTGAACAACGGATCGCTGGTATTCAACCGGACCGGAGCCGCGACCGTCGCGAACACGATCAGCGGCTCGGGCTCCCTCGCGCTGGCCGGCTCGGGAACGATCACATTTTCAGGCAGCAACACGTTTACGGGCCCGACGGCGGTCAATGCCGGGGCGCTCTCCGTGACCGGTGCGTTCGGCACTTCAGCCATCTCCGTGAACCCGGGGGGGCGTCTCCTCGGCTCGGGCACACTCGGGGGACCGGTCGCCGTCGCGGCAGGAGGAGTCCTCGCGCCGGGAGTCGGCATCGAGTCGCTCGCCGTCGGCGCCACCAGCCTCTTCGATGGGTCGGCATTCGTTTCCGAGCTGAATTCCACGGCCCCGCTTTCAGCCGCCGCGGATCTGTTGACGATCGCCGGGAATCTCTCACTCTCGGGAACCGTCAACCTCATGCTCCTCGACCTCGCCGTGACCCCCGCCGCATTCCCCGCTGGCACCACGCTCTCGCTTGCCTCCTACACCGGCGGCTGGAATGGCGGCTTGTTCCGGTTCGACGGCAGTGTCCTCGCCGACGGCGACACGTTCGCGGCGGGCGAGCAACTCTGGGCGATCGACTACGACGCTCCCCTCGGCGGCGCGAACTTCTCCGAAGATCACCTTGCAGGCGGCAATTTCGTGAATCTCGTGGCCGTGCCCGAGCCGACGGCGCTGGCGACGCTGGGCATCGGCCTGGCTGGCGGCGCGGTGTGGCTCCAACGCCGACGAACGTTCGGTATCCGCAGATAGAGCCCGCGGGTACACTTCCGGCTTTCCCTCCCGGAGGCTCCCGCATGGCCAAGTCCACGAAGTCCACTGGTATCACTGCCGAGATCGTTCCGCCGCACGTGATCGAGAAGGCTCGGGCACTGTTGACCGGCGCCGAGAAGAAATTTTTCAACTCCAGCTTCGGGGCCGCCCTCGCCAAGCATTCGCACGCCCAGGTCGAGGCCACGGTGAAGCAGGCCCGCATCCTGCGCAACAAGTGGCGCGATCTCTATGCCAGCCAGTCGCGCACCGCGAAGCGGTCGGGCCGAGTCACCGCCGCCGCCAATGTCCGCACCCGCGACAAGCACGATCTCCTCGCCGATGTCGTGGCCCGGTTCGAGAAGCGGCTCGCCGAACTCAAGGCTGCCGTCTCGTCTTCCGCTCGGCCCGCGGCAGCGAAGGCCGTGGCTGCCATGCCCAAGAAGCCCGCGAAGGCGGCTCGGAAAATCCTCACACAGGCCGAGCGCAGAATCTCGAAAAAGGCCTCCCGGCGAGTGACGGCCGGGCTCGCCGCGGCCCCCGCGGCACAACTCGTGACATTCGATCGCGTTAAGCAGCGGAAGGCCACGACGGCCGCAAAGGCGAGCCGAATCAAGCGCAGCGGGCAGGGCACACAGCGGCTCGGCCACACGGCGGCGAGCGGCCGCCGCGCCCAGCGGCATCGCGACATTCACTCGCGCGGCTAGAACGCATTCTTGATAGCGTGGGAATGGCGTGGCAATTCGGGTGATTGAGGCGAGGGGTCGGCGAACGCTCGAGGAGCATTGGGCCGCCGCGGCCCACGCGACAATCTGAAAGACCGCGCAGCGGCGACTTTTGCCGCCCCGAAGCCGCTACTCCACCACGACGGAACTTGCTTCCGCGAGAAGCTTGCCTCGCGTCACTTGCTCTCGGTGCTCCGAAACTGCCAAGGGGCCACGGGGTTGGGCTGCGCCCAGAGGCCGATCTGCTGGGCACGGGCCTGTGACTGGAGTTGGGCGAGCGATTGGTCGTTGGAGTAGGCGGCGTAGTGCCAGGCATTGCCCGTGGCCACCATTTCGCGGTTCACGTCGCTGCCGTTGACGAGCACATGGCCGATCCAGCGGCCGTAGCGATCCTTGCCGTCGTCGTCGACCTCTACGGTCTTGCCGAACACCATGCTCGCCAGGGCTTCACGCGAGACCTTGCCGAAGTCTTGGCCGAGTTCGGGCGCGTCGATCTCCGCGAGCCGCACCTTTTGCTGCTGGTTGTTTTCGTCGAGACAGGTGAGGGTGTCGCCATCCTGCACGCCCACCACTCGCCACATGTGCGAGTTGGCCGCTCGTGTCGGAGACGGCGCGGGCTGCTGCGGCATCGAGACCATCGCCGCCGGAGCGGACGACTGCGAGGCGGCGGCCGCGGCACCGGCCATCACCGGCGGAGCCATCACGGCAGCGGCCTCACCGGCAGCACTCGGAGCCGGCGGCGGCATCGCGGGCGGGCTCGAAGGCACCCACTGCGACGGCGCCGGCTGCGCCTGCCACGGCGCAGGTGGCGGCGGCATGGCCATCGCGGGCGCGGCGGCAGGCGGCAGTGGTGTGGCCGGAGGCGCGAGCGGCTGGCCCGAGAGTTGCGCAGCGTTCGCCGGATACTGATAAGGAGGCGGCTGGTAGCGAGCCACCGTCGCGGGCGGGAGCGTGTAGGTCGGTGGCGGTGCCCCTTGGGCCTGGTAGTTCCAGCCGTTGCCGGCGGCCGGCTGCGGGGAGGCCTGCCGCCGATTCACCGGCGAGAGCATCGGCACCGGGGGACCGATCGGATACGTGAACGTGTAGGTCGGCGCGTAATAGAGCGTGACGGGCCGGCCGTCAGGACCGATCGACTGGTAGGGAACCGGCTGCGGCTGCCAGCCCTGCGGGATCGCGCCCCCTTGGATCACGTAGCCGGGCCACGGCGTCGCCTGCGCAAGGGGCACCGCCGGCGCCTGCGTGGGCCCGGCCTTGCCGTCCGTCGAACCCGCGGCGACCTTCGCGCCGCCCGTCGCCCACGGGCTCACCGTCGAGGCGTCGGCCGCGAAGCCCGTGCGATCACCGCACGCGACGACCGCGCAGCAGAGCACGATCACGCACCTCAAGCGCGGCGCATCGAAACCCTGAAAGCGTCCTTGCCGCACCCTCGTCGCCCTCCTGGGGAGACCTCGCGGACCAGCCAGCCGGGGTTGTATCGGGCGCCCGGCCTTCGATCGATCGGAATTCGGGTGGATTTCGGGCAAGCCACGATTTCCCGGTCGGTACGCCTTGCCGCGTCTGGGTGATCTGGGTGAACTGTGAAGGTATGTGGAGTTCTCACGGCGTGCGACACCCCGGTTTGGCATTCTGGCTGACGGCGCTCGCGCTCGTCTCGGGCATGGGCCGCCTGGGGGCCGAGACTCCGGCCGATCTCGCCAGGCGGGCCGGCCTGCACGTGTATGAAAGCCGGCACCTCACGCTCGTCACCGATCGACCCCCGCGGGTCGACGGCGGCATAGAGACCTTGCCGAGTGTGTTCGATCAGGCGTTCGTCACATGGTGCAGGCACTTCGGTCTCGACCCTGAGCAGCATCCCTCGTGGCGGGCGGTCGGTTGCCTGATGGTCGACCGAGAGCTGTTCCGTGCAGCCGGACTCCTGCCTGCCGATGGTGGCGTGCCGGAATTCGAGAACGGATTTTGCGCAGCCGACCGCTTCTGGCTCATGGACCAGTCGAACCCCGACTACCGGCGCCACCTCTTGCTCCACGAAGGCGTACACGCCTTCACGCTCACGCTCCGTGCCGCCGACGCGCCGCCGTGGTACACCGAAGGCGTCGCCGAATATCTCGCCACGCATCGGCTCGAGTCCGACGGCAATTCCACGGGCCGCTTCGTGAGCACGCCCATGCCTCGGCGCCGCGCCGACGTCGAGCAACTCGGCCGGATCGAACAGCTCCGGCGGCTTCACGACGCCGGCCAGGCCCCGAGTCTGGCAAACGTGTTCGAGACCGCGCCCGATGCCCATCGGGCGCTCGGCGCCTACGCGGCGAGTTGGGCGGCCGTCGCCTTCCTCGCTGGACATCCGTCCTACCGCACCGCCTTCGTCGCCGCAGAACGCGAGCCGCTCGATCGCAGCTTCACGGCCCGGCTGCGTGCGACTCCCGGCTGGGACGAAGCGGCCGCCAGCCGCGACTTCGCCGCCTTCCTCGCCGACATCGACTACGGCTACGACTTCAAACGCATGACGATCGACTGGTCGCCCGGCCGGGCGCTCGCCGCGCAGACCACCGTGACGGTGGCCGCAGATCAAGGCTGGCAAAACAGCGGCTGGTCACTGGCAAAGGGTGAGCACTGCTCGTTCACCGCGACAGGCCGTGTCACGGTAGGACAGGCTTCAGTCGGTCGCCTCGAATCCTCGCCCGACGGCATCACGCTGCGGTGGTATCGCGGCCGGCCTGTCGGCCGACTGATGGTGGCACAGTGGGTCGAGCCCGCCGACGGCGGCCGACCGTCGTTTTGCATCCTGGCCGATGGATCGAGCGGTGAATTCACGGCCGCGACCGCCGGCCCGCTCTATCTCAAGCTCAACGAAAGCCCCGGCGA
>JBMLMS010000115.1:0-1744 GCA_049243925.1 Pirellulales bacterium | reverse complement strand
GAAAGGAGGGCTCATGCCCATCAAGCTGCGGTCGGTGTTCGATACGGGGCTCGGCGTCGGGCCCGATGGGCGGCCGCCAGTGGATACCGAGCGGAGCGTCACGGCGCTCTCGATCGGGCAGTATCTGATTCGCCGGCTTTCGGATTACGGGATTCGGCACGTGTTCGGGCTGCCCGGCGACTATGTGCTCTCCTTCTACAGCATGCTCGAGCACAGCCCGCTCGATCTTGTGAACTGTACCCGCGAAGACTGTGCGGGGTTTGCCGCCGATGCCTACGCCCGCGTGAACGGGATGGGGGCCGTGTGCGTGACGTATGGCGTGGGGGGCTTGAGCCTCGCCAATTCGATCGCCGGGGCCTACGCCGAGAAGAGCCCCGTCGTGCTCATCTCGGGCGCCCCGGGCATCCGTGAGCGGGTGAACGATCCGCTGCTGCACCACCGCGTGCGGGAGTGGCACACGCAGCTCGACGTGTTTGAGAAGATCTGTGCCGTGAGCCGCGAGATCGTCGATCCGGCGACGGCGTTTCGCGACATCGACCACCTGCTCGACACGGCCCACCGGCTGAAGCGACCTGTATACCTCGAACTGCCGCGCGACATGGTGAGCGTGGTGCCGGATCAGATCCGTCCTTATGCGGCGCCGCTGGTGAAGAGCGACCCGAGCGCGCTCGCCGAGGCGGTGAAGGAGGCGGTGGCCCGGATCGAGAAGGCGAAGCGGCCCGTCATCATCGCGGGCATCGAGCTGCACCGGCACCGGCTTCAGGAAGACGTGGTGCGGTTTGCGGAGGCGTCGGGCATCGCCATGGCGTCGACGCTGCTCGCCAAGAGCGTGGTCAGCGAGGTGCATCCGCTCTACGTGGGGCTCTACGAAGGAGCGCTCGGCCGCGAAGAGGTGACGCGGTTCGTCGAGGAGAGCGACTGCGTGATCCTGCTCGGCACGCTGCTCACCGACCTCGACCTTGGCATTTTCACGGCCAAGCTCGACGCCTCGAAGAGCATCTACGCCACGACCGACGAGCTGCGGATCAGCCACCATCACTTCCACCACGTGCTGCTCGAAGACTTTTTGCGGGCGCTCGCGGCCGCCAAGCCGAAGGCAGCGCAGCGGGAGCTGCCGGCGGGCCCGGCCGCCGCGCAGGGGCCGTTCACACTCGTGCCCGACGCGCCGATCACGACGACGCGGCTCGTCCGCCGGCTCGATGAAGCGCTCGACGACAAGACGATCGTGGTGGCCGACGTGGGCGATTCGCTGTTCGCCTCGAGCGAGCTCGTGATCCGTGGTCAGACCGAGTTTCTTTCGCCCGCCTACTACACGTCGATGGGCTTCGCCGTGCCCGCCGCGCTCGGAGCGAAGATGGCACAGCCCGACCACCGTGTGGTGGTGCTCGTGGGCGACGGTGCCTTTCAGATGACCGGCATGGAGCTCTCCACGATCGTGAAGCGGGGCCTGCCCGTCGTCGTGATCGTGCTCGACAACAAGGGCTACGGCACCGAGCGGGTGATCCACGAGGGGAGCTTCAACGATATCAACCCCTGGCGCTACGAGCTCTTGCCGCAGGTGCTCGGTGGCGGCACGGGCTACGAAGTGCGAACGGAGGGCGACTTCGACGCGGCCCTCACGAAGGCTCTCGCCGACGAGTCGGGCATGAGCCTGATCCGGGTGCACATCGGTGTGGACGACCGAAGTGTCACGCTCGATCGGATCGGCAAAGGCCTCGCCCAGCGGCTGAAGCACTGAGCCGCG
>JBMLMS010000114.1:0-7523 GCA_049243925.1 Pirellulales bacterium | reverse complement strand
GCCAGATGACCCACCTCTGAAAACCCGGATTTACAGAAGGGGTGTTGCTTTATCGAACGGCGTGAGACCATCGGCAGGCTTCGTCATCTGCGGATGGCCCACGTACGGCCCGGCCGCCGCGGGATCACGGCCAGCTGCGAAACGGATGCCCCGCTCGACGAGGTTGTGAAACCCCGGATGGCCCCACGTGCGCTGGTCGTGACCCCAGGCCGTGTAGAAGACGCGGCCCTTTCCCTCCTGTCGCACCCAGGTCCAGGGCTCGCGGTGATCGCCTTCCACCCGCTCCTCGAGCACCGTACGGCCACGGTCGTTGTGCTTCGTATGCACGTAGGTTTCGTCCCAGCTCTTGAAGCCACCGAAGCCCTGCATGACCGGATGCTCGGCCGCGAGGTTCACCGTGCGGAATTCACCGGTGCCGTGCTTCTGGAACTGCGCTCCTACGAGGTCGATCCAGGCGGGCGAGTTGCGGAAGCAGTAGCTGGCGCAGTGGAGCGGCACGAGCCCCTTGCCGTTGCGGACGAAGTCGAGGATGGCGGCTTCGCCGGTTGCCGGCAGCGTGTCGATGTTGGCGTAGACCGCCAGCGCGTCGTAGGCGGCGAGCACCTGCGGGTCGAGATCCGCCACCCGGTCGGTGTAGACGAGTTCGATGCCCCGCGGGGCGAGCACGGGCTGGAGCTGTGCGAACCGATCGGCGGGCCTGTGGTGCCCCTTGTCGCCAAGAAAGAGCACCTTGATCGGCTTCTCGGCAGCCTGGGCGACACATGCCGCGCTGGCGAGAAGGAACGTGAGCAACAGGCGTTTCATGACGAAAAACTCCATTCGGGAAGCTTCAGGATCGCGCCACCCGTCATCGCACTCTCGTGGGCCAGCAGGCCAGTGCAGGTCCAGTTCGCACTCTGCCTGGCATTCGGATACGGGTCGCGGCCCTCGACGAGCGCCGTCACGAACTCGTGCACGAGGTGCGGATGACTGCCGCCGTGGCCACACCCCTGCATGAACGAGAGGTGCTGGTGGTCATCGGCATCATAGACCCCGCCCGTCGTGAATCGCCGGATCGGCTCGGGGAGAAGATGAGCGAAGTCGGGGACGGGCACCCGCTGCGGAATCTCCGGCTCCGGCTTCTTCGCCGTGTGAAGCACCGGCTCCTCTCCCTCGACGAGCTGCCACTCAAAACTCTTCTTCGAGCCGTAGACGTCGAAGCTCTCGCGATACTGCCGGGCCGTGTCGAAGAGCGAACGGATCACGCGGGCCACGACGGGGCTGCCCCGCAGCTTCACATGCGCGCTTTCGATCGCGAACGGCGAGCCGTAATGGGAGATGAGCTCGTCACGGATGCGCCCCGACCCGAAGCAGCTCACCTCCTCGGCGTCCTTGCGCTCGAGGGCGAGGCAGGGGCCCACGCAGTGCGTGGCGTAGTGCATCGGCGGCAGGCCCGGCCAGTAGTTCGGCCAGCCGTCCATGTCCTGCTGATGGCTCGCCTGGACGAACTGAATCGTTCCCAACTCGCCCTTCTCGGCCATCTGCTTGATGTACAAAAACTCCCGGGCGTAGACGACCGTCTCAGCCATCATGTATTTGAGGCCGGTTTTCGCCGAGAGCTCGACGATCTTCCGGCAGTCGTCAAGGCTCGTCGCCATCGGAACCGTGCACATCACGTGCTTGCCCGCCTCGAGTGCCGCGATCGACATCGGGCCGTGGTCGGGAATCGGCGAATTGATGTGGACGGCGTCGATCTCCTTGTCTTGGAGCACGTCGGCGTACGATTGGTACCGCCGCTCGACCCCGTAGGCCGAGCCCACCTGGTCGAGCTTGTCCTTCGACCGCTGGCAGATGGCGACCAGCTCCGCATGCGGATGCCGCTGGTGGATCGGGATGAATTCGGCCCCGAAGCCCAGGCCGACGATGGCGGTGCGGATCTTCCGCCGGGACGCTGCCGCAGGAGTCATTGAGGTTTTTCCAAGGAAGGGGAAACCACGAATGACTTCAACAATGCAGCATCCACCGGCTGCCGTCCATGAGGCTTTTCACCCGCTGGTTGAGATTTTTTACATGCGAGGGCGTCAGGCCAGGATGTCGCTGACGACGCGGGCCGGCTCCACGCCCGTGAGTCGGAAGTCGAGGCCCGAGAAGCGGTAGGTGAGCCGCTGGTGGTCGATCCCCAAAAGATGCAGCACCGTCGCGTGCAGGTCGCGGACGTGCACCCCGTTTTCGGCCACGTTGTAGCTGAAGTCGTCGGTGCTGCCGTAGGTGATCCCCGGCTTCACCCCGCCGCCGGCCAGCCACATCGTGAAGCACCGCGGGTGATGGTCGCGGCCTGCCTCGGCACTCTGCCAGTTGCCCTGCCCGGCGACTCCGCGGCCAAACTCGCCTCCCCAGATCACGAGCGTGTCGTCGAGCAGGCCACGGCGGTCGAGATCGACGATGAGCGCCGCGGTGGGCTGGTCGGTGTCGCGGCAGCGGGCGGTGCACCAGCTCGTCAGTCGGCTGTGATGGTCCCAGTCGGGATGGAACAACTGAATGAATCGCACGTCCCGCTCCGCGAGCCGCCGGGCGAGGATGCAGTTGGCGGCGTAACTGCCGGGCCGACGCGAATCCGGGCCGTACAGATCGAAGGTCTCCTCCGTCTCGTCGGCCACGTCGATCAGGTCGGGCACGCTCGCCTGCATGCGGTAGGCCATCTCATATTGCCGGATCCGGGTCTCGATCTCCGGGTCGCCGGTGGCTGTGCGGCGGATGCCGTTGAGGTCCGCGAGGCCGTCGAGCATGCCCCGACGCAGTTCGCGGGAAAGGCCGGCGGGATTCCGCAGGTCGAGCACGGGATCACGGGCGTTCCGCAGCTTCACGCCCTGGTAGCGAGACGGCAGGAATCCGGAGCCCCAGTAGTGATCGTAGAGCGGCTGGTCGCTCGGCCGCTGCATCTTCGAGATCATCACGAGGAAGTCGGGGAGATCGCGGTTCTCGCTGCCGAGGCCGTAGCTCACCCAGGCGCCCACCGTGGGCCGGCCGGGGAGCTGGTTGCCGGTGAGAAACTGCGTCATCGCCGGCGCGTGGTTGATCTGGTCGGTGTGCATGCTCTTGATGAAGCAGCATCTGTCGGCCACCTTCGCCAGATGCGGCAGCCACTCGCCCACGGTTGAGCCGCTCTTCGCGCACGTCGAAAACTTCACCTTGGCCGGCATGACGAGTTGCTTCTGATTGGCCGTCATCGTGGTCAGCCGCTGCCCCTGTCGCACCGACTCCGGCAGCTCCTTGCCGGCCCATTTCATGAGGCTGGGCTTGGCGTCGAAGAGCTCGAGCTGCGAAGGCCCGCCCGACTGCGTGAGGAAGATCACCCGCTTGGCCCGCGGCGCGAAGTGGGGCAACCCGGGCAGTCCGACCGGATCGGTGGCCCCCGGTGCCTCGCGGGCGAGCAGTTGCATGAGGCCCATCGCGCCGATCGAGAGCCCGGAGCCACGCGACAGAAAATGCCGCCGCGTGACCGCGAGGCCGGCATCGGTTCGTTCGTCATTCATGGGTGACGGCCTCATCGAGGTTGAGGATCAGGCTTGCGACAACCGTTGCCGCGGCACGGTCGGCCCTGTCGGCGTCGTCGGCTGGTATGGAAAAGAGCCGTCCGGGATCAGCGGCCTCGAGTAGCGCGGCCGCGTCGGCGGGCTGGCCGGCGTAATGCCCTCGGGCCCGCGTCCATTCGCGATCCAGCACGCTGCGTTCGGAATCGTGGGGCTCGCGGAAGAGCACGCCGCGGAACATCGAAGCCGAATCCCGGTGCCGCTCCGCCAGCGCCCGGGCCGCCTCCAGATAGATCGCGTTGTTGAGGAGCGTGAGGGATTGCAGGGGCGTGTTCGTCCGC
This sequence comes from Pirellulales bacterium, assembly GCA_049243925.1. GTDB lineage: Bacteria > Planctomycetota > Planctomycetia > Pirellulales > UBA1268 > RGVT01. The sequence continues at coordinate 3,673 of JBMLMS010000114.1, read as the reverse complement.
GGCAAACGGACCTCGCAGGCACGCCGCTGGGCGGAGTCGAAGAGAAACGTCGGTGCGATCGCCCGCCGCCAAAAAGCGTAGAGCGTGCGGCGATGCTGGGCCGGCCCTTCGCTCGGCTCATACGTAAACCGACCCATGAACATCTCCTCCCACACGCCCGGCGGCTGCCAGGGTTTCACGGGCGGGCCACCGAGGGCAGGGTTGAGCAGGCCGGCGACCGTGAGCGCCTGGTCGCGAAGCATCCAGCTCGGCAGGCGATGGCGCGCGCCGCGGGCGAGCAGGCGGTTGTCGGGATCGCGGGCCAACAGATCGGACGACACCTCCGACGATTGGCGGTAGGTGCGGCTGGTGACGATCTGCCGGCAGAGCCGCTTGATATCCCAGCCGTGCTCGACGAAATCGACAGCCAGCCAGTCGAGCAACTCAGGATGCGTGGGCCGCTCCCCCTGAAGGCCGAAGTCCTCGACCGACCGGACGAGGCCCGCACCGAAGAACAGCTGCCAGACGTGGTTCACGATCACCCGGGCCGTGAGCGGATTCGTCGGCGCGACCAGCCAATTGGCCAGGTCGAGCCGGGTCGCGGGCCGACCGGGGAGCATCGTCGAGAACATACCGAGCACGGCCGGCGTGCCCGGGGGCACGACGTCCCCCTTCGCGTCCCACACGCCGCGCAGGAGCACGTGGGTCGTCCGTGGCTCATCGCGTTCAGCCAGAACCATCACGTCCACCTTCTCCGCCGCCTTCGCCTCGGCGAGCTGGCGAGAGGCCCGGTCGGCCGCCCGCTTGGCGGCCACGTAGGGCTCGTGATCGGCGAGGAACTGCTCCCGCAGCCGGTCGCGGAGCGGCTTTGCGACATCCGCCACGTCGCCGAGGCCGTCGGCGATGGCGATGGCCAGCTGCTCGAGCGGCGCCAGCTCCACGCTCGCCACGGCGGGGCCGGCCTGATCGGTCACCGACACGCGAAACCGACCGATGTTGGCGTCCCCTTTTGTAGACCGGTGACGCATCTCGAAGACGAGCTCCTCGTCGGCATCGAGCACGAGCGGCTCGCGCAGGGAGAAGACGGCCACATGCGTGGCCGCGGCTGCCGCGTCGCGGACGCTCCAGCCATTCCGCGGGTCGTCGTCGAGCACGCCGCGGATGCTGCCGTACCCACCATGTTTCTTGGGATCGTCCGAGTGGTCGGCCACCGCCCCCGCGAACGCGATCTCACGAATCTGCGAACTTCCGCGCTTCGTCACCCGGAGCTTCACGTCAGTGAGGGTGAACTGGCCCGACTCGCCGCGGGCGAAGAGCCCGTCGGTGTGCGACTCGTGCGTGAAGACCTCGAGCCTCATGGCGGTGACACGACCGAGCCTCACGGGTGCCGAGAGCAGATAGTCGTCCTGGAGTGGGTCCGGCCCACTGGTCTGCACCACGCCGTCGGTCTCGACCACGAAGAGCGTGCCGTCGGTGGACTCGACCTTGCTCGACTCCACACTCGTGATCAGGGGCCGCCAGGCCGTGAACCCGCCAGCTGCTCGCACCGCCGCCACCTGCTCGGTCAGCCACGCCTGAAACACCGGCTCCGCCTCGCGGCGAGCGGCATCGACGGCCGGCCGGCGGTTATCGACGAGCTGCTGGGCCTCGGCAACCGCGCGGCCGACGCGCGACGACCGCACGGAGAGATAAGGCTTCGCTCCACGTCCGGCCGCCCCGGTCTCGTCGATCGAGTTGAAGAATGCGTTGAGCTGGTAGTACTCCCGATGGGTCACGGGATCGTATTTGTGGGAATGGCACTGGCAGCAGCCGACGGTGAGTCCGAGCCAGAGCGTGCCCAGCGTGTTGGCACGATCGATGACGTAGTCGATCCGCGACTCTTCGGGATCACGGCCTCCCTCTCCATTCGTCATGTGGTTGCGGTGAAAGCAGGTGGCCAGCCGCTGTTCCGCCGTCGCGTTCGGCAATAGGTCGCCGGCACATTGCTCGACCGTGAAGCGGTCGAACGGCAGGTTGGCGTTGAACGCGTCGACCACCCAGTCGCGCCACGGCCAGTTCGTACGGTTGTCGTCGCCTTGGAAGCCGTCGGTGTCGGCGTAGCGGGCGGCGTCGAGCCACCACATCGCCATCCGCTCCCCGAAGTGTGGCGACGCCAGCAGCCGGTCCACCATCCGCCCGTACGCCTCTCCCGACTCGTCGTACTCGAGCACCGCCACACCCTCCGAGGTCGGCGGCAGCCCGGTGAGATCGAATGCCACGCGGCGGGCGAGCGTGTGCGGAGCGGCGGACGGGGCGAAGGCGAGGCCCTCGCGGGCAAGCCGCCCGCCGACAAAGTTGTCGATCGGATGCTCGCTCCCCGCAGGCAACGCGGTTTTTGCAGGCAGCTCAAACGCCCAATGCATGCCCCACTCTGCCCCCTCGGCGATCCAGCGGTTAAGCAGCGCCACCTGCTCTGGCGCGAGCGGCTTCTTGTGGGCGCTCGGTGGCGGCATCTGCACGTCGGGATCGGTCGCGACGATCCTCGCGATGAGTTCGCTCTCAGGCGGTGACTCGAGCGAGATCACCGCGAGTGCCCCGTCACGGGTATCGAGCCGCAGGTCGGCCTCACGATGCCCCTCGTCGGGCCCGTGGCAGGCGAAGCAGTTTTCGGAAAGAATGGGGAGGATGTCGCGGCTGAACCGCACGGGCTCGACCGCGGCGGCTCCCGCGCCGGGGGCGGCGAGCGTGGCGGCGAGACAAAGCCGAAGCAGGGCGGATTGATGCATGCCACAAGTGTTCCAGCCGCATGCCGCCGCGTCTTGCATCACTGCTCCCGCGGCATGGTACGATTTGACCATTCCGGAGCGATTTCATGCCCCCTCGCCCCCGCCCTTCCGCGACCGCCCCCGCCACCTTCCAGCAGGTTTTCTTTGCCCGCTGCCCGCAGGCCCGCTCGCTCATGCGGCTCTTCGACGCCCTGCCGCAGACCTATTTCTTCGCCAAGGATCGCGACAGCCGGTTCGTGGCGGTGAACCATATGTTTCTCGACAACCATGGGCTCATCGACGAGTCGCAGGCGCTCGGCAAGAGTGACCGCGACTTTCACCCGCCGTTCTTCGCCGAGGCCTACATCGCGGAAGATCGCCGCGTGATGCGGTCACGGCGACCGCTGCCGGGGCAGGTGTGGGCCGTACTCCACAGACGGACGTCCCCGCGGTGGTATGTGTGCACCAAAACGCCGCTCTTCGGCCCCGAAGACGAAGTGCTCGGGATCGCCGGGGCGATGTATCGCATCGACGATCCGCGCGAGCTTGCGGGGTATTTCCAGGAACTCCTGCCCGTGGTGCGGCATGTCGAGCAGCACTACGCCACGACGATCTCGATGGCCGAGATGGCGCGGCTCGCCGGCCTTTCGACCACCCACTTCAACCGCCGGTTTCGCGAACTGGTGCGGATGACGCCGACGCAGTATCTCCGCAGCATCCGTGTGCAGCACGCCCGCGGCCTGCTCACGACGACCGACACGCCGCTGGCGGAAATCGCCGTACTCACGGGCTTTACAGACCAGAGCCACTTCACGAGGCGGTTCCGCCAGACGACCGGCCTGACGCCCGATGCCTACCGGCGGAGATTCAGGACCTGAGTCGCGGCACGAGTCCCCACGGATAGGTCGGCCAATGGCACTTCGGCAAGCGTCGGCCGAGCGGGGCGGATC
>JBMLMS010000113.1:0-3914 GCA_049243925.1 Pirellulales bacterium | reverse complement strand
TGCATCCGTGGCATGCGGATTCGCGTGTCCGACGTGCTGGAACTCCTCGCCAACGGCGCCTCCGTCGAGGAAATCCTGGCCGACTATCCCTGTCTCGAGCGGGACGACATCCTTGCCGCCATCGCCTACGCCGCCCAGCAGACAAACCACGTCGTCGTTGAGGTCGCATGAGGTTTCTGGTCGACAACCAGTTACCTCCTTCCCTGGCCCGTTGGCTCCGCGACCGTGGACATGACGCCGAACACGTGTTCGAGAGTGGCCTCCACCTGCTCGACGACCGTGCTCTTTGGGCACGTGCTCTGGCCGAAGCCCGGATCGTCGTCAGCAAGGACGAGGACTTCCTCTACCTCGCCAACCAACCGGGGGACGCGGGACGGTTTCTCTGGGTGCGGCTGGGCAACTGCCGAAACGACGCGTTGCTCGCGGCGTTCTCGATGTCTTTCGATACTATCACCGCCGCCTTCGACTCCGGGCAGTCTGTCGTCGAACTGATCTGAACGCGGACGGCATGCCGTGCGATGACGGTTTTCATCCCTGTGTCGGCGGGTGCTTGAGGAGCGAGGATCGTTGGCATGCCAACCCGCTTTTGGATCATCGTTGTGCTCTCACTGCTGGCCGGGATCGGCGCACTATCAGGACACTATGAGGACTGGCTGTCCGGACTCATAATCCCTTGGTCGTGTGTTCGAATCACACGGGCCTCGTTTCGCCAATCAGTCGTCTTCCAGATGCAGTTTGTGCATGATCCGGTGCACGAACGGCGTCAGGACGAGCGACGCCGCCCCGATGAACAGCAGGCCGGAAAACAACGCGTAGCCCGAGGCGAAGAGTTTGCCGGCGTGGCTCGTGATCGGATCGACGGGGCCCATCCCCCCGAGGATCATCGATGCGTTGACCAGGGCGTCGATCCACGGCAAACCGCCCAGGTAGTGGTACCCGAGCACGCCGATGGCAAGGGCCACGCCGACGACGAACGCCGACAGACCCACAAACCCGATGACGCGCCAGAAGAACCGGTGCGTCGGCAACAAGGGATCGGTCCGATGCTCAAACATGCGAGATATGGTATCTGATTCATCCGCCGAACTTCGATCGCCGCCTGGCGAGTGGCTCGGAAGAGACGCATCCGGAAAGAGAATGCGATGGATACCCGTATCCGCGTGCTCCTGATCGACGACGAGGATGCCGCGCGGCGGGCCGTGGCGGCCGGGCTGCGCGACGCGGGCTATGACGTGCTCGAGGCAGCCGACGGTGTCACCGGTCTGGAGCAGGCCGTGCGCGCGGGAGTGGACCTCGTCGTCCTCGACCTGCGCCTTCCGGGCCTTGCGGGTGAGCGTGTGCTCGATCAGCTCCGCCTCGTGAGCGCCGTGCCTGTGATCGTCACGTCGGCGAAGCGCGAGGAAGATGATCGTGTCGCGGTGCTCGACCGTGGTGCCGACGACTACCTCGTGAAACCCTTCACCGTGCGGGAGTTGCTCGCCCGAATCCGGGCCGTCTTGCGTCGGAGCGAGCCGCAGGAGGCGGTCGTGACGATCGGTGGTGTGACCATCGATTTCGCGGGCCACACCGCGACATGCGGCGGCTCGCGGGTGGCGCTCACCGCCCAGGAGTTCGCCGTGCTCGACTGCCTGGCCCGCCATCGTGGCCAGATCGTCACGCGGGCGATGCTCGAGGCGGTGATCCACCCGGGCGAATCGCCGCCGCCACCCGATCTCGTCACGAACATCGTCGACGTGCTCGTGCTCCGGCTGCGCAAGAAACTCGGCCACGATCTGATCACCACCCGCCGCGGCCAGGGGTTCGTCATCGATGGCTGACCGCTCGCCCTCGCTCCGCCGCCGATTCGCCGTGCGGTTCGGCCTGCTGTTCGTGCTCGGAGCGGCGCTGTTTCGGCTGGCTCACTACCGTACGACCGTCGACACGCTCGCTCGGGATTTCGACGTGCAGCTCTGGTCGCGGCTGGCCGCCGTGAAGGCCCAGGAGCGATTCGCACCCGACACGCTGCTCGATCCGCACGTCCGGGCCGAGGGCATCTTTCTCCCGAGTCTGCCGGCCCAGTCCGACTGGGTCGTTCCTCGCGCGCTCGGCTGGGCCGTGCCCCGGCTCGAACCGTCGGTCGACGCGCCGTTCACGTGGTTCGCCGGCGTGTGGAAGCGCGACGGCACGCTCGTCGATGCCCTCGATCTTCCGGCCGGCTTCACGTTCGATGCCGCGTGGAGCCGTCTGGTCGACACACTCTGGACAACCCCCGACGGCGCCCACCGTCTCGCCGCGACCGCCGGCGCCCACGACACGCTCGTGATCGCAGGCACGCCGCTCGCGGGCCTCGTGGATGCCACGCGCCGTGCTGCGTGGCATCAGGTGCTCACGTTCGCCGTGTGGGTGCCGATCGTGCTCGGCACGGCATGGGTGCTGCTGTCCAGCGTGCTCGCACCCGCGGCACGGCTCGCCGCCATCGCCCGTCGTATCCGCGCGGGGCATTTCGGCGAGCGGATCGACGTGCGTCGCACGGATGCCGAATTCGTGGAGGCCGCGCATGCACTCAACGCCATGCTCGACCGCTTCGACGCCATCCGCGAGTCACAGGCTCGATTCAATGCCGACGTCGCCCACCAGCTCCTCAACCCCGTGCACGCCATCCTGCTTGAAACGGAAGCTGCCGAGCACGGTGGCGATCCTGCCGCAAGACTCCGTCGGATCGATGATCTCGGCCACCGCATCGAAGCGCTCTGCGAGACGCTCCTCACCTATTCGCGGTCGGCGGCGATCGACGAGGCGCGGCTGGTGCCCGTGGATCTGGAGCCGATCGTCGCCGCGGCCATCGACCGCACGGCGCCCGCGGCTGCACGGCGTGGCATCACGGTGGCGCCACCGGACACTGGCTCGGTCGTGAAGGGGGATGCAGCGCTGCTCGAGGAGGTGTTCGTGAACCTCCTCGTGAACGCGCTGGAGCACAGCCCCACGGCAGGCCGGATCGACGTCACGATCGACCGCGACGGCGACGCCTGCCGTGTGGCGGTCATCGACCACGGCCCGGGCGTGCCACCGGCCGACGTGCCGGGCCTCTTCGAGCGGTTTCACTCGGGCAAGGCGGCGGGTGGCCACGGGATCGGCCTGGCCCTGTCGCGAATCATCGCCCGCAGCCATGGCGGCGACGTCACGCACTCGCCCACCCCCGGCGGCGGGGCGACGTTCACGGTGCGGCTGCCGGCCGCCGCCTGAGCGGCATCTGCGGCAGCCATGAAGGCAGGATGAACGCCTCATGAACGCTGCATGAATTTCGACAACGGCGCGTTCGGACGCCCGCACCGAAACGCGGCGTCGACCGTAACCGAGGAGTATCGTCCACGAAGACTCCGCACCATTCGCATCACGTGAGGTGTACCCATGACGGCCGCCGATCTCTTCCACTCGCTGATCCATCTGGCCCATTCGCGTCAACTCCGCCGCAGCGCGGCCCGCCACGTCGCCCGGACGCTCCGCCGTGACCCCAATCGCTTCACGCCCGAAGCGCTCGAGGCCAGGGCGATGATGACGGCGACCGTGGGCGATCTGGCCGGCGCGACCCTCGTCACCCAGTCGGCGGTCGTGTCGACCATCGCGACCCCACGCACGGTCACGGTCACGTGGGCCTGGAATGAAAACAAAACGATCAACGACTTCAATCCCGCGACTGACAAGCTCGCGCTCGACTGGTTCTCCGGCAGTGAGCTCCGGCTCACCGAGCAGTCGGGAAGCGCCGTGCTCGCGATCCCGGCGATGCAGCAGTCCTATCGCCTGGCTGGCGTGCCCCTGGCGCGGCTGACGGCGGCAAACTTCACCTGCAAGGATCCTACCGCCACCACATACATCGGCGGCGTACTCGCTGCGGCGAAGACCGTGACACCAACACCAACACCAACACCAACACCAAC
>JBMLMS010000112.1:0-5166 GCA_049243925.1 Pirellulales bacterium | reverse complement strand
CCACCATCCCGCAGATCCGCACCCGCCTGCTCGAGGTGGCTTCCGCCCAGCCCGAGGTAATCGAAGGCGCCCGCGGCCATCACGAAATCGATCTCGTCGTTCGCGGCACCATCGATGCCCGCCCCGTGATGGTGGTGTGCGAAGTGCAGGCTGCCGTGAGTCCGACGGAAGTCGCACGGTTCATGAAGGTGATCCAGCGGCTGCGAGCCACCCACCCCGATCAAGACATCCGGGCGCTCTTCTTCGGCTACAAGGCCGACCGCAAGGCCCGCGAAGCGATCGTAAACGCGGGCGCCGCGATGGTGTTTACCCGCGGCGTGATGATCCCCGCCGCGTGATAGCCGGGGTTGGATTTCCTGCACCAGGATTTCCAAGGCAGGCCCTCAGAGTTCGTCGCCACGACATTGACAAGGAAGTATCCTTCTGTACACTCATTGTGCGGGCGTTACAAAAGAGAGGGTAGCCACCATGGTCGAACTGGTTTTGAGCGCCGAGCAAGCCCGGCTTTTGGCAGAATCACAGGAGAGTGTCGAAATTGTCGATGCTCAAGGCAATCGACTCGGTTTTTTTGCACGACGCTTTTCCGATGGCGATATCGAAACAGCGCGGAGGCGGGCGGCGTTAAACAAACCCGGCCGCTCAACTGCTGACATTCTGCAAGGGCTTCGGGCCCTCGAAACAGATCTTTCGACCGACGAATGATCCGTTACACGGTCACGTGGCATCGAGATGCAGAGCAAGACCTGGCAAGCCTCTGGATATCGGCAACCGATCGAAAAGATATTGCCGAGGCTGTCCAGGCGATTGATCTCGCGCTCTCGAACGCATCTGGATCAATCGGTGACGAGGTTGCCGAAGGCTTATACAGCCTGAACGCGCCACCCCTGCGCGTGTTGTTTATCATTCGGGAAACCGACTGCGTTGTTGAAGTGGAGGTTGTCCGTCGAATTTAGGTGGAACTGACCGAATTCGATTCCGGCACCGGCATCTTCGAGGCAGGCCATTCAGTGCTGAAGACGTCACTCGGCCGGGCTGAGCCCAAACCGCGCGAGGAGCGCCGCGGGGGCTCCGATGCCGAGCACATGCACGGCGCCTGTAAACGCCTTGGCCCCCGGCGCGGCAAACCCCGGCTTGGCCGCAACGAACGTAGCCGTGGCATCGGCCCGCACGCAGGCCCCGGGGCGATCACCCGTGTCGCAGTCCATCCCGGAGGGGATGTCCACGGCCAGCACCCGCGCCGCCCTGCCCTCTCCGGGAACCTGGCCGCGCAGGTCATTGATCGCCCCAATCGCCGCGGCTACCGCGCCGCGCGGGGCGCCCGTGGCTCCGGTGCCGAGCAAGGCATCGACGATCCAGGCGGCCCCGTTGAGAGCCTCCTGCCAACTGCCGGCCTGCGCCGCCGCGAGATCGCGGATATCGAGGCCCGAGCGCTTCGCCACCTCTGCATTCACGGCCGCATCGCCCGCATAGGCAGCAAGCGGCGCGGCGAGCAGGAGCCGCACGTCGTGCCCGAGCAGCTCGAGGTGCCGGGCGATCACAAACCCGTCGCCGCCGTTGTTGCCCCGGCCGCAGGCGATCGCCACAGGCCCGTCGATGCCGAGCGAGTGCAGGAGCCGGGCCGCGTTTGCCCCGGCATTCTCCATGAGCACGATCCCAGGCAGACCATACTCCTCGATCGCGAGTCGATCGAGCTCCCGAACCTCGGCGCGAGTGAGCGTGTGCATGACGTTGCCATCGTGATAGAGCTATGTAGGACAGGCTTCAGCCTGTCGAATACGCCCGCAAGCAATGACAGGCCTGGAGGCCTGTCGCTACGGGCTAGCGGAAAAAGTCGTCGTAGTCGGTGCGCTTCTTGGCCATGCTCGATAGGATCGAGAACAACAGCGCCGTGTTGAGCCCTGCGGCCAGCATGCCGTTGGTCGCCTCCACCGGCTCGAGCACGCGATTGGGCGAGACGAGCACATGCTTGCCCGTGCCGAGCGTGGTGTACGTCGTGCCCGAGAAATAGAGCGCGTCGTTGACGGTGTCGAAGTTCCCGAACTGCCAGAGCACCGCCGCCCAGATCCCGATCTGCAGGAAGCTCGACGCCACGAGCATCACCGTCGCCAGCAGAATCGAAGGCACCACGAGCCAGGCCCCACGGGCCGCCGGGAACCTGCGGCGAAACCTCACCTGCCAGCGCAGCACGCCGAACAGCACGAACGCGTGAATGACGAGGCAGACCGCGATCGTGAGGATCGCGGCTAGCATCGGCTTGAACTGCTCGAAATCGAGAAAGTCTGGGTCGTTCATCGCGGCGAGACTCCGCTGGAGATGTGGGCCACGATCTCGGTCATCGGCTCGAGGCTCGACTCGGCATGCAGGCCGAACTGCTCGCGGATCAGGGTGATGCCGAGCGGGTTGTTGGCGATCGGGCCACTGATCGTGTCGGGCGCGAGGCCAAGCGGCCGCAGGTGCTCCACGGCCCCATTCACGCCGCACAGATCGAACGCCACGAACACGAGGTGATCGAGGCGCGGGGCAAGAGCCTCCAGGCACTCCGTGACCCGATACGGGCCGATGAGGTCCCCACCAAACTCGAGCAAAATCACGTCGGGCCCTGCCGCCACGAGCGCGTCGACCACCTGCGAGGCGAGTGACACGATCCGCGCGGTGTCGGGGCCGCACGTCGAGGGGAGGCCGAAGTCGGTGAAGTCGATCGACAGGCCGTCGACGATGGCCCGCGTCTCGTAGAGACAGCCGAAACCCGTCACCTTGCCGAACGCCACGGTCTGCCCCGCCGCCTCGAACTGGCGGGCGAGATTCCGGCCGACGGTCGATTTGCCGGAATCCATGCGGACGCCGGCGATCCCGATCCCGATCACGAGCGGCGCGTGGTCGGGCCGGGGCTCCGCTGCCGGCGGCGGCACCCACGGGCGGGCGCGCGTGTTCAGCAGCCGCTCGGTGCCCGGCTCGACGATGCCCCCGAGAATCCGCGCCTGCACGGGCGTGCCGTAGCTGCCGAGCACCGAAAAATAGGAGCCGGCGTAGCCGTCGCCGCCGAGCAGCGTGACCGCGTCTCCCCGGCGAAGATGGTAGCTTTCGAGCGTACTGCTCAGTTCCATCAAGCTGCGTCGATGGGCCAGAATGAGGGCCACGTGCTGCCTGGGCCGCAGGTGAACCATTTGACCGTGGCGGTGGGCGTGGCAGAGCGGCCGAAACGCCACCGGATCGAAATCCTCGACCTCCGCGATACAACAATCACCTTCCGCCGTGAGGATCGCGTGCTCGTCGCACACGACCTCCGTCGTCAGGCCGCAGTGACGAAAACCGTCCGGCAGAAATTCCAGTGATGCCCGAAACACGACGCGACTCCACCGCAGGGACCACCGCCCAGCCGCTCCCACGAGGGTGCGACAAGATCCACATCCGACCCCTGTACGGACCGAGCGTCTACGCCGACCGACCGGTCGTGGTGCTCACCTGGGACGAGATCCACGAGACGAGTATCCCATGGCCGCGCCTCTTCGCAACGGTCACTGATCTCGCAATCGGCTTCGATGCGCCTGATCTGGCCGCGGCCGCCCAGGCCGACGGCGTGGCATCCCGCCGCCACCTCGTGGCCTGCCTCGCGCAATGGCTCGATCGCCGGGCCGCTCCCACCCCGCATCCCGCTCTCTTCGTCACGACCACCTGCTCCGGCATCCATTCGGCCGTGGCGGCGTCGTTCATCGACGAGGTGCGGACCGCGGAAATCCTTTCAGCCGCGTGGCGCCTGGCCGACATCGTCATCAGCCAGTGCCTCGCGCCGGCGCCGGCCCAGCCGCCGCAGCCTGCCGTCACGACCGCCATCCGGCAGCTGCGAGCGACCGGCACGATTCGTGCGGAAGCCGGGACGGAGTTCGGCATGTTCTTCGCGCTGGCGCGGCACCGCGGCATTCCGGCACTGGTTGTGCCCCACACGAAAAAATTTCTGCTGCTCGGCGAGGGCGCCAGCGGACGGCTCGTGCAGAGCACGAGCAACGATCGCGACTCGGCGGTGGGCACGGCGCTCGCGATCGACAAGTTCATGTCGAACGCCGTGGTGCAACGGCTCGGCCTGCCCGCCATGTGGCACGTGATGGTGCCGCCCGCAGCCGCCGGGGCCCTCGACGCGGTCGCCGCGCAGGCGGCGCGAACAGTCGGGTTTCCACTCGTTGTGAAGCCGGTCAGCAACGGCAAGGGCAACGGCGTGTTCACCGGAATCATGAGCGTCGCGGAGTGTGCGGCGGCGATCCGCGAGGCGTTGAAATACTGTCCCCGCGGCGCCCTCGTGGAGCGACAGATCGCGGGCGACGACCATCGCCTTGCCGTGGCGGGCGGGCGGTTTGCCTGGGCCGTGGCCCGCCGCCCGGCTGCCGTGACCGGCGACGGCGCAAGCACGATCCGCCAGCTCATCGACCGCGAGAACGCGCGACGGTGGTCGCACACGGGGGCTGACCGGCCCTTTCAGTCGTCGATCAACGTCGATGCCGAACTGACCGCGCATCTCGGCAGGCAAGGCCTGTCGCTCGACAGCGTGCCGCGGGCGGGAGCGGCGGTGGCGGTGCGCGGCATCTCGAACGTGTCGAAGGGGGGCACGTATGAGGACGTGTCGGACCACGTCCATCCCGACAACCGTGCCATGGCCGAGACGATCGCCGCGGCATTTCGCATGGACACGATGGGCATCGACTACATGACCACCGACATCACGCGGTCGTGGCGCGAGGTCGGGGGCGGCATCGTCGAGGTCAACCAGACGCCCGCCGCCGGCACGACCGTCTATGTGAAGGCGATACTCGCCCACATGTTTCCTGAGCGAGCGCCTGTGCGGGTGCCCTACGTGATCTTCGTCAACGACCACGCGGGCACCGCGACGACGGCCTGGATGGCGCGGGCCCGGGGCCAGGGGTATCGGATCGGCTCCCTCTCCGCCACCGCGACAATGCTCGACGACGAACCGCGCGGCCAGCCCCACGACGGGCTCAACGAACGACTCTTGTCGCTGATCCTCGACCCACGGGTGGGCCTGCTCGTGGCTCGCCTCACGAGCGACGACATCGCCCGCGAGGGCCTGCTCCGTGAGATCGTCGACCAGGTGTTTCTCGGCCCGGACGTCGCTCCCGAGGTCGAGCGACTCCTCCGCAGCCACAGCCAGGAAGTGCT
>JBMLMS010000111.1:0-5738 GCA_049243925.1 Pirellulales bacterium | reverse complement strand
GGCGTATTTGACCAGCGAAGCCATGGATGGCGCAGCGCAGGCAAATCCGAGCGAGCCGTAGCCTGGAGGGCGAAGGCGAGCGTCCGGCGAGATGGTAGGGGCGACCCCGAGCCGGATTGGGCGCGTTGTGGCGTGGAAGCGAACACAGAGACAGGCTGAAGCCTGTCCTACGTCACTCCGGCAGCGGGCGGCCCTTCGTTTCGGGCAGGAAGGGCAGCACGGCGAGGCCGAGGAGGAACGCGGCGCACATCGCGATTCCGGCGGGCCGCATCGGCTCCCGCATCCACTCCGGGCTCTGGATTCCCGAGAACACGCCGCTCGAGAGCTGGCCCAGGAGAAACGGCCCGCTCGCAGCCACGAATCGGCCGACGTTGTAGCAGAAGCTTGTGCCCGTGCTGCGCAGCCGCGTCGGGAAGAGCTCCGGGAAATAGATCGCGTAGCCCGCGAACAGCGAGAGCTGGCAGAAGCCCATCAGGGGCAGCATCCACCAGATGTCGCTGATGTCGTCGAGATAGCGAAACACGATCGCCGTCGACACGAGCGCGGCGGTGAATGCCAGCGCGAAGAACGGCTTGCGGCCGATCCGCTGGCAGATGCGGGCGGCGAGCATCATGCTCGTGAACGCCCCCACCTGGATCATCATCATCGCCACGCCGGTCCAGATCGTGAGCCGGCCGGCCAGCTCCTGCCCCGTGAGCCCCTGGGCCTTGAACGTCTTCTCGAACACGCTGCGCTGGAGGTCGATCGAGAAGAAGCCGATGCCCCACAAGCCGATCACGCCCGAACAGGCCAAGAGCATCCCGAGGATCGCGTTTTTCCGCCAGCGCGGATCGGCGAAGAGCGCGCCGTAGCCACCGAGCTTTTCTCCCGTCTCGGCGGCGCGGGCCTTCATCTGCTGCCATTTCTCAGGCTCCTTGAGCCCGGCGCGGATCACGAGCGCGAGCACCGCCGGCAGGGCCCCGATCACGAACTTCCAGCGCCACGGCTCCCAGCCGTAGAGCTTGCTGCCCATGTGGAGCTGCGCCTGCCCGAGGCCGATGCCGATCAGGGCCGCGGCGAAGTTGCCGACCGCGGAGAGCGCCTGCAAGAGCCCGAGCGCGTAGGGCCGGGCTCGATCGGGCATCACCTCGGCCACGAGCGCGACTCCCACGGCGAACTCGCCGCCGACGCCGAGCCCGGTGATGAAGCGGTAGAAGGCGAAGTCCCAGAAGCCATACGACAGCGCCGAGAGCCCCGTGCACAGCGAATAGATGACAATCGTGATCATCATCGTCTTGGCGCGGCCCAGCCGATCGCCGACCACGCCGAAGATCAAGCCGCCGGTGGCCCAGCCGAGCATGAAGATGCAGGTCGAGAGGCCGCCGTAGAAGTTCACCGCCTTGGGGTCGATGCTGCCATCGGCGGCGGCGAGGAGCGTCTCCATGGCCGGCTTGCGGGCCAGGTTGAAGAGCTGCTGGTCGAGGCAGTCGAAGAGCCAGCCGAGCGCCGCGACGGTGAGCACGAACCAGTGATACCGCGTCATGCCGCGATACCACGGGCCATCCTCAGGCGACGACGGACCGGAACTCGACGCGAAATGGGGCAGGTCGGCCATGACGTTGCTTCCTTCTGGGTGACTCGACCTCAGGACACCGGCGCCGCCCGCCCGGTGCGGGCCGAGCGGTAGCAGGCCTCGATGATCGCCACGGCCTTGCGGCCCTCGAGCCCGTCGAGCTCAGGCCTGTGGCCGCCACGGACAGCGGCCAGAAACGACTCGAAATTGCGGGTGTGGCAGGCGTAGTTGATCGCCATCGGGTCGGCCGCACCGCCGCTGGTGCCGCTGGTGCCGCCGAAGCGGTCGCGGGTGGCGGCATCGTCGGCCGACTCCGTGCGAAATCGCCAGGCCACGAGCTGCTCTTCGAGAATCTCGGCCGTGCCATCGCGGCCGCCGAAGAGGAAGCGGCGGAGCTGACCGGGGAACAGACTCGTGGCTGCGAGCAGCTGGCCGAGCGTGCCGTTCTTGAACCGCAGGATCGCCACGCAGGTGTCTTCCACCTCGAGCCGCTCGGCGTCGTGGGCCCGCACCGCGGTCAGGGCCTGCACACTTTCGACGGGGTTCTCGCCACGCGCGAGCCCGGGCATCGAGGCCCCGACGATCCACTGCAGGGCATCCACGCCGTGGATCGACTGGTTCATGAGGGCGCCGCCGCCGTCGAGGGCCTTCGTGCCCTGCCAGCGGCCGGGGCCGTAGTAGGCGTCGTCTCGCCACCAGGGCACGTAGCTCGCCGCGACAGCGAGGTTGCCAAACCGACCCGCGGCGGCTGCCTCGTGCACCGTCGCCACGACGGGATTGAACCGCTGCGGAAAGATCGCCCCAAGCGTGATGCCCGCCTTTTCGACGACCGCCAGCATTCGATCGATCCGCTTGAGCGTGATCTCGAGCGGCTTTTCGCAGATCACATGGACGCCCCGCCGCGCCGCTGCCGTCACGGCTTCGAGATGAGCCCCCGACGGCGTGGCCACCGTCACGAAGTCGGGCTTCTCGCGCCGCAGCATCTTCGCGGTGTCGGCGTGCCACGCGCAGCCAAACTCCGTCGCGAAGGCCCGCCCCTTCTCCTCGGTCCGGCAGGTCGCCGCCACGAGTTCCACGCCAGGGATATCGGCCAGGGCCCGCGCGTGCAACCGTGCGATCGCACCGATCCCGATGATTGCCGCCCGCACGCCGTCGCTCCCTTCGCTCCGAGGAGCGGAGAGCCTAACAGGTTACTTCCACTTGTAGAAATGATCGAAGAATCGATCGTGCAGGCGGTGATACCACGCGCATACGCCGTGGTGCGGCGTGCCGGTGCGGGGTGCGCAGGGGCCTCCATAGATCGGCCCCCCCGAGGGGCACCCTGGCATGCCGACGAGGTCGTAGGGCTGCGGCGGCTCGCTGGGATGGCACGGCGGCGGTGGCACGCAGGGCGGCAGTGCCCGCGGCTCGCATGGCTGATGGAGCGGTTCGACCGGCGCGTACCAATCGTACGGCGTGTCGCTCCGGCCCGGCAGCAGCGTCGCGAGCACCTGCAGCGCATCCTCGCCGGTGGTCTCGGGCTTGATGGCCGGTGTGCCCTGGAGCGGGTCGGGGAGCGTGTCGGCGGATGCCAAGGCGATCACCCGTGGCACGCGGCGGGGCACGGTGATCGGCAGCGTGACACTCGGCACGTGCTCGAAGGGAGCGGGCTCCTCGGCCCGCGCGATGCCCTCGGTGGTGCAGAGAATCGCCAGACAGACAAACCCGTTCACGCGCCGCGATATCATGGTGAGGTCCTCCCATCGATCCATCGGCACCCGTCCATCGGCTGCTGGAGTGGTACTCGAGCCTGCCGTGCAAGAGCTGGCAAGCCGCGTAGGATCGGTGAACCGGGACGGACTGACGGTGAACGGCCAGCCGGCAGAGTCGACCACAACCTCCTGCACTCCCAGCATCATGCAGACACCGGATCCGGCTGAACTGATCGCGGCGCTGTCAGCTGCGGGAGCGCGGGTCGTCGTCGTCTCGACCGGCGGCGGGGCGCGTGCCATCGCACGGCTCGTGACCACGCCTGGTTCGAGCGCGGTCGTGGTCGAGGGGCTCGTGCCCTATGCCCGCACGGCGGTCGACACCTTGCTCGGCGGCCATCAGGAGTCGTACTGCTCGCCGCGGACCGCACGGCGGCTAGCGATCACCGCATGGCAACGCTGTGTCGACGGCGGCGCCGCGCCCGGCCAGGCCATCGGTACCGCCGTGGTTGCCAGCCTGCGCACGCTCACGCCGAAGCGTGGCCCCCATCGGATCGTCGTCGCCGTGCAGACGCTGGCGGCCACGAACGTGGCCACGCTCGAACTCGAAAAGGACGCCCGCAGCCGCGATGAAGAAGAAGACCTGGCTGCAGCGCTCGTGCTCACGCTGCTCGCCGCGACAGCCTGCCCGCCACAGCCCCTCGCGGCCTTCGCAGAGCTGCGGCCGGGCGAGCGCGTCGAGACCGCCAGCACCTCGGCCCCGGCAGAGTGGCAACGGCTCCTGGCCGGCTCGACGCCCGCCCTGTGCATCACGGCCGGCCATGCCGCGGGGAGTGAGCTCGGTGCGGCTGCAGCCGACAAGCTCCTCTTTCCAGGGTCGTTCGATCCGCTCCACGACGGCCATCGCACGATGGCTCGGATCGCCGAGGAGATCGCGGAACGGCCGGTCGACTACGAACTCTCGATCGCCAACGTCGACAAGCCGCTGCTCGACTACCACGAGATCGAAACCCGCGTCGCCCAGTTCGCCGACCGCACGCTGTGGCTCACATGGGCGGCGACGTTCCTCGAAAAGATCGCCCTCTTCCCCGGGAGCACGTTCGTGCTCGGAGCCGACACATATCTCCGCCTCGCCGACCCGCGCTACTACGGCGGCTCGGCGGAGGCTGCCGCCGCGGCCGTGCACACGATCGCCGCGCAGACCCGGGGGCTGATCGTGTTTGGCCGCGTCCGCGACGGCGAATTCGCCGATGCGGCCAAGCTCGACGTGCCCCAGCCGCTCCGCGACATCGCGTATTTCGTGTCGCAGCGAGAGTTTCGCATGGACGTGTCGAGCACGGCCCTGCGCCAGGAGCACCTGCCGTGCGACGCATCCTGACCATCCTGGCCTCGTTGTGCGTGTGTGTCGCCGCAAGCGCGCCGGCCGACGACACGCCTGCCGATCTCGGGCCCCGGCTCACACCGCAAGTCGGGGCCGTGATCGACCTCGTGGAGCTCGGCACCGGCAAGCGGTTCGTACGGCCCACACTCGCGGGTGTCACGGAGCGCAAGGGCGGCGTCACAGCCCTGCGACTCGTCGCCGAAGGGGAGACACGCACGGTGAGCGTGCCGCTCGCCGGCATCGCCAAGATCGTGGCCGGCCGCGAGACGGTGTTCGAGAAAGACGATTCTGGCGGCGGCGGCCCCGGCCTGCGCGGCCGCCGGGCCCGCGACCTCGCCGAGAAGCGGCGCCACGAGTCGGCCGAGCGGATGCAGGCCAACGGGGTCGAGCCGTGGCCCGCACTCACGGCCGACGAGCACGCCGAGCAACTCGCGGCGCTCGAAGCATTCGTGGCCGACGCACAAAAGGCATTTCCCGCGCTTCAAGTCACGCAGACCCACGAGTTCGTCGTGGCCACCGACATTCCGGCTGGACAGATGGCCCCGTATCTGGCGAGCCTCGACGCCATGCACGACTTCCTCTGCGACCTCTACGGCATCCCGCGTGGCGAGCCGGTCTGGCTCGGCAAGTGCCTCGTGGTAGCGTTCGTCTCAGAAGACGATTTTCACGCGTTCGAGGGTCGCTTCTTCGAGGGCGCACCCCGCGGCGTGCATGGCCTGTGCCACCAGCGCAGCGATGGGCGGGTGATCATGGCCTGCCATCGCGGCACCGACGCCTCGGCCTTCGCCCACATGCTCGTGCATGAGACGAGTCACGGCTTCAACCACCGCTGGATGTCGCCGGTGCGGCTACCCAACTGGCTCAACGAGGGAATCGCCGAATGGGTGGGCACTCAGGTGGTGCCAGCCTGCCGGCAGGTGCCGCTCAAGGAGGCGCGGGCCCTCGAATTGATGCGCACGCGGCGCACTGTGGGCGAAGGATTCTTCGATCCGGGTCCAGACGCCCACATTCAGCCCGATCAATACGGCATCGCTTCCAGCCTCATACGGTTCATGGCGGCCCGCGACCGCAAGAAGTTCGCCGCCTTCGTGCAGGGCATCAAGGAGGGGCTCGACGT
>JBMLMS010000110.1:0-2415 GCA_049243925.1 Pirellulales bacterium | reverse complement strand
GTGTACTCTCAAGACGACCGGATTCGAGCATGCCTACCGCCGGCTCCGAATGCGGCTTGTTATCACCTGCCCTACCGTCCAGTGACGGAGTACAGCGAGCGAGAACGACCTAGATTCCTACAGCAAGCTTTCGAGCAAGAGCCGCATCTTGCGGAGCTCGGCCACCTGGTCGACGCCTTCGAGCGGCGGCAGGTGGGCGCAGAGGGCGCGCTTGTAGCCGACGCGGTTGAGCTGGTTCACGACCTTGCCATATTCGACGTCACCCTGGCCGATCCGCACCTGGAAGGTGTCGAGCTTCGTGTCGCGGAGGTGGACATGGCACACGTACTTGAGGATCGACTCCCACGACGCCGGCTTCTTGTGGCCGAAGATGAAGTGGCTGGGATCGAGCGTCACGCCCAGGCCCGGCACGTTGCGGCAGAGCGAGGCGGTCGTTTCGGCATCTTGCGTCATCCGGCCGGCGGTGGTCTTCACACCGACGAGGGCGCCGAGGCCGGAGGCGATCGCCACCATCTTGCGGAGCCGCTCGATCTCGCCGTTGAAGGGCGTGCCCAGCTCCGACGAATCAACCACGATCGTGACCACACCGAGCGACTTGGCGAGCTTGCAGCAGGCGGTGAAGCGGTCGTAGAGCTCGGGGGTTTCGGGGGCGGAGAACGACACGGCCACGGGCCGCAGCCGCTGCAGATCGCTGCACGCGGCGATCGCCGCCTCGGGGTCGGCGGCCACGCTGGCCGGCGTGAGGTGGGAGCCCTGCTCGTGGATGTCGAGTTCGACCGCGGTGAATTCCAGTTCCGCCAATCGCTCCATCGCCTTCGCCAGGGGCAGATCCGGAAAACATTCGGTGCTCACACATACAATCACGTCGTCGTACTCCTCGGCCGAAAGGTCGCTGATCGGGAGCCCAGAAGGTAGCGGCCCGGTGAAAAAACTGGCAACATGCGTGGGCCGCACGGACGCCTTCCACGACCACCACGAGCACGAAGAAGAGAGCGAAGCATGGAGATTGAACGCACGCCCGTCACCCGCGTGATCCTCGAGCACGGCAGCCTGTGGGGCCGCTGGGGCACACGGATCGCCTGGACGATCGCCGGCGTTTCGTTGCTGGCGGCCCTCGCGAGCGCCGGGGCGAGCGCACAGTATTTTCAGGCCGATTCGAAGGTCGTGGAGAAGTATCACTCGCTCGCGAAGTTCGCCCCGGCGAAGGTGGCGATCGTAGACGTGGCCGGCGCGATCATGGGGGGCGACGGCTTCGCCCGCTGGCAGCTCGATCGGATCGAGGCCGACGAAAGCGTGAAGGCGATCGTGCTGCGGGTCGATTCGCCCGGCGGCACCGTGAGCGGGAGCGACGAGATTCATTACCGCCTCGCGGCCCTCGCCAAGAAGCGCGATCTGCCTGTCGTGGTGAGCATGGGCGGCATCGCGGCCAGCGGCGGCTACTACGTGGCGATGGCCAACGGAGGCCGCGACGACGTGATCTTCGCTGAACCGGCCACGCTCACAGGCTCGATCGGCGTGATCATCCCGCACTTCGACCTTTCGAAGATGCTGAAAAAGTTCGACGTGGCCGACGACTCGGTGGCGAGCGGGCCGCTCAAGGAGATGCTCAGCCCCACGAAGGAACGCACGCCTGAGCTCGCCGCCCGGGAGCGGAAGATCCTCCAGGGCCTCGTCGACGACATGTTCGTGCGGTTCAAGGAGATCGTGAAGAGCGGGCGGCCCAAGCTCGACGACGAGGCCGTCGCGAAAGTCGCCACGGGGCAGATCTTCACGGCGAAGCAGGCCCAGGAAGCCGGGCTCGTGGACAAGATCGGCTTCCTCGAAGACGCCGTCGATCGGGCCGTGGAACTTGCCGGCCTCAAGAAGGACACAGCACGCGTGGTGCGCTACTCGCGGCAGAAGGGCCTCGTGGACGAACTGCTCGGCGGCGCGTCGCCGGGTGCCAGTCTCTCGCTCGAAGCGCTCGCCGAATGGACGACGCCGCGGGCCTGGTATCTGTGCAGCTGGTGGCCCGCCCTCGTGACGAGCAAGTAGCGACGGGCCTCCAGGCCTGTCGTATCCTCTTCGCTCGCCCAATCCGGCTCGGGGTTACCCCATACCGTCTCGCCGGACGTTCGCTGCGGGCCTCCAGCCCTCCGCTCACTCGGATTTGCCTGCGCTGCGCCATCCATGGCTTCGCTGGTCAAATACGCCGGCTCAACGGTAGGGGCAACCCCTCGCCTACCTCATGCGGTAGACGAGCGTCACGCTCTTGCCGAGCGCGGCCACGGCTGCGTGATCGGCGGCGGTGAGGCGGCGGCTGAGGGCGCGAGCGAGTGCGAGGCGGCACCAGACGTCGGCGGATGCGATCGCCCGATCGTCGGCGGTGGCGTCGGCGTGGTGGGCCACGGCGAGCACGCTCGCGCAGTCGCGCAC
>JBMLMS010000109.1:0-3139 GCA_049243925.1 Pirellulales bacterium | reverse complement strand
AATCGCTCCACGAACGGTGCCAGCTCGGCGGGAATGTCGACGGACATGGTTTTGGTAGTGTACACGCGTGCACTTTCTGTGTCAATGCCTGGCTGCCGTCTCGATTCTACTCCGGACCATGGTTGTCCCGCGGGGTCGTACACTGCCGCCATGCGACCGGGAAGTATCCGATCCCGCAAGCAGGGGAGGCAACAAGTGGCCGTAATCAAGACACAGCACGCAATCGGTGCACTGGTAGGTTCAGCGGTGGGTGATGCCCTTGGCGCGCCATTCGAGTTTGACCGTCCTGGGCTCTATCGCGACACGTATCCCGCACCCGTACTGACCGGCATTGGCGAGATGCGAGGTGGCGGCAGTTTCGGCTGGAAGCCCGCAGAGTTCACCGACGACACACAGATGGCGGTGGCGTTGGCCGAGTCGCTGATCGCCAGAAACGGTTTCGACCCCGATGACCTCTGGCAACGCTGGCAGATCTGGGCGCACTCCGCCAAAGACGTCGGCGTTCAGACCCGCATGGCTCTCGCCGAAAAATCGCACGTCGGTGCGGCCGAGCGGGTGCATATGCGCCGCGGTCAGTCCGCCGGAAACGGTTCCGTCATGCGGAACACGCCGATCGCTCTCTGGGCCGCGGAGGAATCGCTCGAAAGCCTGATCGCCCTTGCGGGAAAGCAGGCGTCGCTCACGCACCACGACCCACACAACGCCTACGGCGCCGCCATTCACGCCGCCATGATCCGCGCAGGAATTCGCGGCGAAGACGTCTTTGATGCAATCGAACCGGTGCT
Source organism: Pirellulales bacterium (assembly GCA_049243925.1). GTDB lineage: Bacteria > Planctomycetota > Planctomycetia > Pirellulales > UBA1268 > RGVT01. The sequence goes on along the minus strand of JBMLMS010000109.1, from coordinate 2,354 downwards.
CGATATCCTGCCGGCCGCAGCCCGTGAGCGATGGTCGCCGCTTCTGGCGCCGGAGTGGCAGCCCGACACGAGCGTCGCCAACGGCACGGCATGGGGCTGCTTGGCGGAGGCGGTGTGGTCGGTGCGGAACGCCGCCACTTTTGAGGAGGCGATCGTCAACGCCGTCGATCTCGGCCGCGACGCCGACACCGTGGCGTGCGTTGCCGGAGGGATCGCAGGCGCAAGGTGGGGCGTGCAGTCGATCCCGAGCCGGTGGACGACCTATCTCAATGGAACGGTGTCAGGCCCGGACGGTGATGTCATCTACGACTATGGTTCACTCCAATCCCTCGCCCGGAGCCTCCTCGGCAAGCACGTGGCGTGAGAAAGTGAGAAAGGGGACGCAGCTCTTTCGCACCCGTAGTTTGGCAGTCGGGACCACCTTTGCCCCTGTCGGCCGTGGAATCGACATACCGCCTTATGGCGCGATCGATCTCGCGTGGGCGATCTCGTCGTGTTGCACGGGCCGCACCTGCTCGGCCCGCAGCGTTGTCACTGCAATCGTTTCGCCGTCGAGCGTTATGAACTCGACTTCGTATCCCTTGCCCTCGTCGTGCACCAGTACGACCGTTCCGATGTCACCGGCCGCGAGCCCGTGGTCGGGGAGATCGCACGTCAGCACGATGTTGCTGAGCTCTTCGATCATGAAGTTTCTCTCAAGCGATTCGACTTGAAACGGGGATCACTCCCCTCACTCCTCGATTACTCGGCCTGCTTGGGTTCGCCGGCGTCGAGCCGGCGTTCGAGCTCCGCTCGTGTGATCGCAGGCTCCCGGCGCCGAGTGGAAATCATCTTCCAAAACTCGTCACTGAGTCCAAGCCGGATCTGTTCCTCGTCGAAGTCCGCGAGCCCGACGACGATCGCGACGGGTCGACCGGCTCGGGTGACGAGCACGCGGTCGTCCTGCGCTTCGCGGACGCACGAGTCGAGTGTGGCCTGCTCGATTCCCACGGTCTTCACAGGATCTCCTCCGTCGTCAGGTGCGGTGGTTTGTGGCGAATTGCCTGGATGGTAACCACCCGGAACTCTGTCTCGACATCATAGAACACACGGTACTCGCCGACACGCAGTTCCCACACTGGCAGTTCCTGATCCCATGGAGGCTGTATGCCTAACAGGAGCTTTCGATTGCGCGTCATGGTGGTCGGCTGGTCGACCAAAGCGGCTTCGATACGGTCGAGCACGAAGGCCCGGTCGCGGCCCCGCATTCGCCTGAGATCATCCGCCACTCCAGTTGCGTAAACGATGCTGAACATCATCGACTCCTTGGCGGGGAATGTACGCACGTACACTCGCTTGTCAAGTCGACTTGGTCCGGAATGGCGGCGAGGGGAAGCCGCCCGGGCCCAAGGTTGCCCCGCTGGGTCGTGCGCTGCCGGGCACTCCGCGGAGATCAGTTGGCCTTGGCCGCGTGGGCCTGCCGTTCGGCGGCAAAGCTGCAGTGCGGGCACTTCGTTGCAGGTGCGGGCGGCGTTTCGTTCATCAGGCAATCCCGCGCGGCCATGATGTGAGGTTCGACCCAGTCGTCCGACCCGTCATAGGAAATCACGGTCATCCGAAACCGCAGCGTCTGGTCAAACTGGTCGGCGGCCGCGTCACCATTGGCATAGACCCAGTAGGCCGTTGGCGACACTTTGAATCCGTTCTGCCGCAGCAGCCACTGGTAGATCTCGATTTGCCGCTTGTAGCCGGCGTGCCACTCTTCGTTGAGCTCCGTGATCTCGGCGGCCTTCGCGGTTGACTTGTAATCCACCACGATCAGCTCGCCTCGCGCGTTCTCCCAGAGATCGTCCACGGCGCCGGTCACGAGCATGTTGGTGGGCTTGTGCAGGGCCTGCACGCCCGTGAAGTTCGTTCGCCACTTCTCGAGATCGGGGTGGGCAAACGGAATGGCGTCGATGCCAGCCTTCTCCATCAAGGGGTGCGGCTTCCGTTGCCGGCGGAATGCATCAAACTCCCGCTTGAGCAGTGCATCGACAGCGGAGTTGAGATTGAATGGGAAGCCCGGCGGCCGCGAAAGGCCGAGCCGCTTGTCGAAGTAGAAGCACCGCGGGCAATCGTGGAAAAGCTCGAGGCCGCTGCGGGAGATCTTGTAGGGCTTCGTGGACTCTGGATCGAAGAGGTTACGGCTACGAGGCATGCGTGAACGTCACCGCGCGGGAACGGGACCGAGGTTGTCCCCTTGTGCCGGTGGAATCGAAATCTCTGTTTGCTAACGGCCTAGAGGTTACCGAGGTCGCGGCTGCCGTGCAGGATTCGACGCGGAAAACCTCGCCCTGCTCATGCCCTGCCGGCCCGTTCGATCGAGGCGATGC
>JBMLMS010000108.1:0-3720 GCA_049243925.1 Pirellulales bacterium | reverse complement strand
GCGCCTTCGAGCACCTGCTTCAAGATCTCGCCGAGAATGTCCATCGTGGCTCTCCGTGGTCTGGGCCGTGGGCAAAGGATAGGAAGCCGCGACACAGCAGGCTCCGCTTCCAGGCAGTGTAGGGGCGGAAGACTGCCCGGGAAAGCGGCTGGCGAATCTATGGCTGCGCCGGTGTTTCGCCGCCCGCGCGGGTGCCGAGAGCCCGCCAGACGGTGCGATCGATCGAATCGGCGAGCAGGCCGACCGAGCCGTCCATCATGGCCGTGACGACGCCGCCGGGATGGTAGCTCCGCGACGTGATCGCCGCGTAGGTCTTCGCGGTGGCGTTCGAGCCCTCCTGCCGGGAGTTGAAGTCGATGTCGTATCCGCCTGCCGCATCTGGATACGGCACGCGCGTGTTGGGCGTGAAGACGGTCGTGAAGCCAGCGTGGTGCACGCGGCCGTCAGGCCACTCGGTGTGCCCCGTGCAATCGTTGACGGTGGGCCCGAGCTTTACGTCGGCGGCGGCCGCGCCGGTGCACAGCGCGGCGATCGCTGCCGGGTCCGTCGGCGGCGCATCAGGTGGGAATGACGGCCCGGGATCTGCCGTGTTGCGAACGTAGGGCGTGAAGGCCCTCACCTCGGCGAGGCACAGCGTCTTCGACAGGCCGTCGGTGAACCGCCCGGCGGTGAAGTTCGAATTCGGGTGGAATGCCCCATCGCCCCCTGCGCCGGTCTGGGGGTCGTAGACGAACCACGTCCCCATGTTGAAGCCGTAGGTGTGCGGATACACGAACGGCACACCGCTCTTGGTGCGGGCCTGCGGCTGTCGCTCGCTCGGGCAGGTGAACGACGCGATCCGTGCGGACCTCACGTGGGCCCAGTTGCGGGCGGGATCGGGCGTGCCGGTCGTAAAGCCGTCGTCCCATGCCTGCTCGAGGTTGATGAGCGACGAGAGCGAGGTCTCTTCGAGGTGGGGCAGCAGTCGGCCGTGGATCGACCACGAGCCGTTGTTCGAGACGAACGTCGTGCCCGGCGTATGGAGCATGCTCGGGGGAAAGCGGCGGCCGGCGCTCGCATAGCCCTGCACGGCCAGGGCGAGTTGTCGGGCGTTGTTGGTGCACGACGATCGGCGGGCGGATTCTCGGGCGCTCTGCACGGCTGGCACGATCAGGCCCACGAGAACCCCGATGATCCCGATCACGACCAAGAGCTCGACGAGTGTGAACCCGTGGTGCGAGCCGGTTGCGGCGGACGGTGGGTCGTGCTGGAGCGGCAGGGCCATGCCGTAAGTATCTCAGGCATGGGCGGCCCGTGGCAAGCATGCGGAGGGTCGCCCGACACGAGGCTGATCCACGCGACTTCACCTCGTGACGACCTGGCTCGTGCGCCGCGGCTGGATCGATCGACCATCAGCCGTGCAGTTGCAAGCTCCGACGAGCCTGGGTGACAGTAGGAGCGCACGCGGAGGTATGCAGGAGGAATCTCGCCCCATGGCCGCCATCGGACTTGCCCTTTCAGGCGGAGGATTTCGAGCCACGCTCTATCACCTGGGCGTGATCCGCTACCTCCGCGACAACGGCACGCTGCCGCTCCTCACCGACATCGCGGCGGTCTCCGGCGGAAGCATCCTGGGAGCGCACCTCGTCCTCAACTGGGATCGCTACACTGGCGACGATCGGGCCTTCGCCGAGGCTGCCGCGGAGATCGTGCGCTTCGTCCAGCACGACGTCCGCAACCGGATCGTCCGCCGGCTGCCCCTGCTCTTTCCGTTACGGCTGGCCGCCAAAGTCACTGGCTGGCATGCGCCCGGCCTCGCGCCGAATGCCCTCCTCGAACGGGACTACCGGCGGTTTCTCTACGGCGACCGGCGGCTCTTCGAACTGCCCGAGCAGCCGGCCCTGCACATGCTCTCGACGAACGTCAGCGACGGCGTGATGGCGGTGTTCAACCGAGACGGCCTCCACATCCAAAAGCGGGAGGCGGGCGAAGTGGATCCGTTCCGACACGTCACCGGCCAAACGGCGAGCATCGCGAAGGTGGTGAGCGCTTCGTCGGCGTTTCCCGGATTCTTTCCGCCGGTCGAGATCACGGCCACCGATCTCGGAGTGCACGAAGGCCAATTTCCGACGGAGTCGTTCACCGATGGCGGCGTCTACGACAACCTCGGTACGCGGGCGTTCGCGTGGCTGGCACGGCATGGCGGCCGCACGTACGACCGCGTGATCGTGAGTGACGCCGGCAAGCCGTTCCAGATTCTCGGCAACGCCCCGCTAGGATTCGTAGCCCAGTCGATCCGGGCGTCCGACATCCTTTGGGACCGCGTTTGGCAGCTCGAGCGCGAAAACTTCGGCAACCGCAAGGGCTTCCATTTTGTGCCCGTCACGCACGTGGTCGACCCGCACGAGGACCCGCATGCCCTGCACCCGGTCGTGCAGGCCGAGGTGTCGAGCATCCGCACCGATCTCGACCGCTTCAGCGACCTGGAAGTCAATGCACTCGTCGCCCACGGCTACGAGGTGGCGAGAAGCCTCCATCGGCGGATCGGCGACCAGGCGCTCAGGCCGGTCGCCGAGGGGCCGCCATGGGAGCCGCTGCCGGGCCGCTCTTCCGTCGTTCCGCGCGGAACGACCTCCGCCGAGGCCACGCACATGGCCGGCACGGCCCGGACGGCGGCCACGAACTCGAGCGCGCTGCTCGCCACCCGCGTGCGCCGATCGAGCCAGCGGAAGGTCTGGTCGACGCTGCTCGACTGGAAAGACTGGCCCACGTATCTCTATCTGGCTCTCGGCTGTCTGCTCTTCGTCTATCTGCCGGTGCGGTTCTACCGGCTGCATCGCCGGGCCGAGATGCTCACGAGCGTGATCGATTCGATCGCCCAGGGCGATCCCGACATCCGCATCGTGCTCGACCTGGTCGAGAGCGATCCCTTCGGCGGCTGGCGAAAAATCGACGTCACGAACGCGGCTGTGGCCACGCCGGACGACTACTCAGGCATCGAGATCCTCTCCTACAGTCGGATCAACGATCTGCGCCGCGCCTGGGCCGGCAGCCTCCGGCCCGATGCGGGGGGCCGCGTGCACTTTCGCGACCGGGTCGTGCTCAGGGTGAAGGATGCGGCACGGCGAAAGCGCGGCGTGGTCTTTCGCACGGCGCTCGCCATCGAGGACGTCGACTACCGCCAGCCGAAGAGCCCGTATCCGATCTCCGTGCGGCGCGTGACGGCGGCGGAGCCGGGCGAGTTGCCGGTGTTCTACGAGTTTCACTGTGATCTTTCGCAGGCCCCGCTCGATGAACCGATCACGCTCGAGATCACCGGTGGCGTGCGGTTTTCGTCGCTGCCCCCGGGCCGCATGCCGCTCGTGATGCAGTTCGATGCCGACTTGGTCACCGTCTGGCTCTTGTTTCCCGAGGATCATCCCTACCAGCGGTATGAGCTCGTCCGCTATCCCCGCGGCGACCCAGCCAACGTCGAACCGCTCACGGCGCGGTACACGATCGATCACCCCTACGGCCAACTCATCGGCTGGTCGATGATCATGCCGCGTCGCGACACCGTCTACGAGAGCCGCTGGACAGCCGAGTAGCCTCCTGGCGCCTTGGGCAAGGCGGGCAGGCTGGGCGAAAGTGAACTTCGTGGCTGGACATGCGTAGAGTTCTTCAACCACGGAGGGTTTAAATCATGGATGCCCACTTCAACGAGTATCTGGCAGCGGTGGCGGGAATGGCCGAGATCTATGG
>JBMLMS010000107.1:0-7517 GCA_049243925.1 Pirellulales bacterium | reverse complement strand
CCAGAGGCCGTCGAGGCCAGGCTTTTCAGGCGGCGTCCGCGTGCGGTACAACATCCGGATGGCACACCGCACCGGCAAACTCGTCGTGATTTCGGGCCCCTCCGGCGTCGGCAAGACGTCGATTCTGCGGCGGCTGCTCGCCGACCTGCCCCAGCTCATTCCCAGCATCTCGGCGACCACCCGGCCGCCCCGGGCGGGCGAACGCGACGGCGTGGATTACCACTTTCTCACGACTGAGGAGTTCGAAAAACGCCGCGATGCCGGCGAATTTCTCGAATGTTGCCGCGTGTACGGCCGCCAGCACTGGTATGGCACGCTCGTAGCCGAGGTGGCCCCCCGGCTGGCGGTGGGGGCGTGGGTCGTGCTGGAGATCGACGTGGAGGGTACACTTTCAATTCTCGAACGGTATCCTGAGGCGGTCACGATCTTCGTCGAGCCCTCCCACCCCGACCAACTCGAAGAGCGGCTCACCGGCCGCGGCACCGAGAGCCCGGAGGCGATGGCGAGGCGGCTGGAGGTCGCCCGGCGCGAGCTGCACGAAGCCCACCGCTACCAACACCGCGTCGTCAACGAGAATCTGGAAACCGCCGTCGCCTCGATCAAACGCATCCTTACCGACGCCGGCCTGCCCGCATCATTCCCGCCACCCCGCACCCCTTCAGGAGTCCCCGCATGATCGACGACCTGCGCGAAGAAGAAATCGTCAACAAGGTCGGAGGCCGCTTCAAGCTCTCGACGCTGATCCAGAAGCGGCTCGTCGCCCTCAACGCTGGCGGCCGCCCGCTCGTCGACATCGATTCCGACGACAAGATGCAGATCGTGATCGAGGAGATCAAGCAAGACAAAATCTTCCTCGACACCTCGTCGAACCTGCGGATCACGGGCGAATCGCCCGAGGCCGGCGGCCCGCTGGACTTCGACACCTCGATCCTGTGAAGTCCGGCCCTGAGATCGTCGTCGGCGTCTCGGGAGGCATCGCCGCCTACAAGGCCGCGGCCCTCACGAGCCTGCTCGTGCAGGACGGAGCGCAGGTGACGGCGGTGCTCACGCGCAACGCGCGGCGGTTCATCGGCGCGGCCACGTTTGCGGCGCTCACCGGGCGACCTGTCGCGAGCCGGAGCTTCGATCCGGCGGCGTTTCCGCTCGGGGCCCATATCGAGCTGGCCGCGAAAGCCGACCTCGTGATCGTGGCACCGGCCACGGCCGACCTGCTCGCCAAGGCCGCCGGCGGCGTGGCCGACGACCTCCTCACCACGCTCCTGCTCTGCGCCGAGTGCCCGGTGCTCTATGCTCCGGCCATGAACGCCGCGATGTGGGAGAAGCCGGCCGTGCAACGCAACGTGCAGCAGGTGGCTGCCGACGGCGGCATCCTCGTGCAGCCTGGCACTGGCTGGCTGTCGTGCCGCCGTCAGGGCACCGGCCGGATGGCCGAGCCGGAGGAGATCGCAGCGGTGATCCGCACCACGCTGGCCGCCCGGCCGCGGACCATCACTCCGTAGCCGAGCGCCACGCATGGCCCGCATCTTGATCACCGCCGGGCCGACCCGCGCCGCCATCGACGACGTGCGGTTTCTCACGAATGCCTCGAGCGGCCGCATGGCCCTGGGCCTCGTGAAGGCGGCCCGCGCCGCCGGTCACGACGTGGTCGTGGTCAGTGGTCCCGTGGCCGTCGCCTACCCCGCCGGCGTCGAGGTCGTGCCAGTCACCACCACGGCCGAGATGCTCGCCGCGTGTCTTGAGCGCCTGCCTCGGGTCGATGGCGTGATCGCCGCCGCCGCTCCCTGCGACTTCGAGCCGGTGGCCCACGTGCCCGGCAAGATCCCACGCCGCGGCACCACGCTCCTGCTCCGGCTCAAGCCGACGGTGGACGTGATCGCCACCGTCGCCCGCAAGGCCCGCGGCAATCAGTGGATGGTGGCCTTCGCCTTGGAGCCGGGGGCCGACCCGCGGCGGGCCCTCGAGAAGATCACCACCAAGCGGTGCGATCTGATCGTCGTCAACGACCTCTCGGCGGTCGACGCCGCCAAGACGGCCGTCACGGTCTACGATCGGAGCCACGCGCGGGTGGGCGACACGTCGGGCACGAAGACGGCCGTGTCGCGCTGGCTGATCCGCCTGATCGAAAAGCGGCTGATGACGCACATGTAGGACAGGCTTCAGCCTGTCAGACTTCCAGACAGGCTAAAGCCTGTCCTACAAAACGCATTCCCGGTATAAAACGTCCCCGTCAGCGAGCCACGATTCATGATCACCGTCGCCATTCTCGGAGCCACCGGCTACACCGCCCTCGAGGCGATCAAGCTTCTGCTGCGCCACCCCGATGCGAAGATCGTGGCGGTCACGAGCCGGCAGGAGGGCCGTCCCCCGATCTCCACGATCCACCCGAGCCTCGTCGGCCGGCTCGAACTGCCGCTCGAGGATCTCGGGCCTGACGACGTCGGGAAGCGGGCCGACTGCGTGTTTTCCTGCCTGCCGCACTGCGCGAGCGCGGAGATCGTGCCCCAGGTGCTCGCCGCCGGGGCGAAGGTGATCGACTTCAGCGCCGACTACCGGCTCGACGACGCCGCCACCTATCTCGAATGGTATGGCCACGAGCATCCCGATGCCGCGCGGCTCGGGGCCACGGTGTATGGCCTGCCTGAGCTCTTCCGCTCACGGATCGCCGGGGCGAGCCTCGTCGCCAACCCCGGGTGCTACTCGACGTCGGCGATTCTGCCACTCGCCCCGCTCGTGAAGAGCGGGCTCTTCCATCTCGATGACGTGATCATCGATTCCAAGAGCGGCGTAAGCGGCGCGGGCCGGTCGCCGAAGCTGATGACGCACTTTCCCGAGTGCAACGAAAGCATGTCGGCCTACAACGTGGGCCGGCATCGGCACACGCCGGAGATCGAGCAGGTGATCGGCCGGCACGCCGGCACGCGGCCCGAGGTGATCTTCACGCCGCAGCTCGCGCCGATGGACCGCGGCATCCTCTCCACGATCTACATCCGCCCGAAGCAGCCGATCGCTGAGGCCGCCGTCATGAAACTGCTCCGCGACGCCTATGCCGGCGAGCGGTTCGTGCGCGTCGTCGACCACCTGCCCGCCACGAAAGACACGGTCGACACCAACTTCTGCGACATCACGGCCCGCGTGGTCCGCGGCCGCGTGCTCCTGATCAGCTGCCTCGACAACCTCGTCAAAGGCGCCGCCGGCGCCGCCGTCCAGAACTTCAACTGCGTGTTCGGGCTTCCCGAAACGGCAGGCCTGCCCTGAGCCCCAACGATGAGCATCACCGAAACACCCGTCCGCCTGCCGATTCCGCCGCTGCCGAAGGGTTTTCGCGTCGCCGGGGCCCATGCGGGCCTGAAGCGCAACCCCACCCGCGAAGACATCTCGCTCGTCGTGTCTGATCTGCCGGCGACTGCGGCCGGGGTCTACACCACGAATCTCGTGTTCGCAGCCCCCGTGGCCTTCGATCGGGCCCGCACGCCGGGCACGGGCTTTCGCGCGGTCGCGATCAACTCGGGCAACGCCAACGCCTGCACGGGCACCCGCGGCCTCGATGATGCCGCCGCGATGGCCGGCGCCGCGGCTGCTGCGCTCGCCGTGCCCGAAGCGGGCGTGCTCGTGCTCTCGACCGGCATCATCGGTGAGTTCCTGCCGCTCGGAAAGATCAAGGCGGGCATCGAGATCGTGGCCGGCCGTCTGGGCACCGATGCCGATGCGGTGGTGACCGCGGCCCGCGGCATGATGACCACCGACACGCGGCCCAAGCTCTCCGGCTCGTCGTTCCAAGCCGCTGGCGTCGCCCACACGCTCTTCGGCATGGCGAAGGGGGCGGCGATGGTCGGCCCCCGCATGGCCACGATGCTCGGCGTCATTCTCACCGACGCGGCGCTCGCGCCGGCCGACGCCCAGCGGCTGCTCGGCGAGGCGACGGAGCAGACGTTCAACTGCGTGAGCGTCGACGGCCACACGAGCACCAACGACACCGTGCTCCTGCTGGCTAACGGCGCCGCCGGCGGCACTCCGCTCACTGGAAAAGGCCTCGAGGCCTTCGGCCAGGCGCTCGTCGATGCGTGCGAGGCGCTCGCCCGCGAGATCGCCGACGACGGCGAAGGGGCCACACACGTGCTCCGCGTCGAGGTGACCGGCTGCCGCACCCGCGATGACGCGCGGCAGATCGCCCGCACCGTGGCCGACAGCCCGCTCGTGAAGACGGCCATCCACGGGGCCGATCCCAACTGGGGCCGGATCGTGTCGGCGGCCGGCTATTCGGGCGTGGCGTTCGACCCCGACAAACTCGTGCTCCGTCTCAACGGCACGCTCCTGTTCGAGCACGGGCAGCCCGTTCCCTTCGACGCCGACCGCGTGTCGGAGTCGATCAAGGCCGCCCGGGAGACGCTGATCGAACTGGCGGTGCACGCCGGCCCGGCGTCGATCCGGTTTTATTCGAGCGACCTGACGGCCGAATACGTCCACCTCAACGCCGACTACCACACCTGACCGGGCCCCACCGGCCTATACTTCCCGGTCCGGGCTCGCCGTACGACCCACCTTGACTCGGCCGGCCAGAACCTGTTTTCTGTGTCTCGCAGTCTGTCCCCGGAGCCTCCTCCCAGCCGATGCCCACCGCGTTTGCAGTTCGTTCCACCATCGTGTCCGCCGATCCCGACGTCGATGACGACGAAGTCGAGGAGGAGGATCTCGAGGTGGGCCAGCCCGCGCCCGACGAGGAATCGAGTTTCGACGATTTCGACGACGATTTCGACGACGACTTCGAAGAGGAGTCGAACGACCCCGACTGGGATCATGCTGACGAAGCCGAAGCCATGCCGCCGCCGGCCAAGGCACCTGGGAAAAAGAAGTAGCGTTCCACGATCGGAGAGTCGGATGACAAGCACCCGCACGACCGACTGGTTCGGGAAGCTCAATCAGCTCGACTTCGACATCGACTTCTTCGAGAAGCTTCTCGCTCGCAACGGCGACTCCGTGGAAGTGCTGCGCACGCTCGGCGAGCTCGTCTCCAAGAAGGGCGACGTGCAACGGGCGCTCGAAATCGACCGGCGGCTCGTGGAGCGGCTGCCCGACGACTTCCTGGCCCGCTACAATCTCGCCTGTTCGCAAGCCCTGGCCGGGCGGCCCGATGAGGCGATCGATTCGCTGTCGTCGGCCATCCTCCTGGGCTACGACGACCTGGCGCACCTGGAGGTCGATCCCGACCTCGACTCCTTGCGGGGGCGGCCCGACTTCCGGGCCTTGCTCGGCCACGAGTAGGCAGCCGCGCCTGAGACCACCGAGGGCACGCATGCTCGATCAATACGACAAGATCACGGACGCCTGCGCCGCGATCGCGAAGCAGTGGCCGCACACTCCGGCGGTGGGCATCATTCTCGGCAGCGGCTTAGGCGGCGTCACCGGGGCGATCACCGACGCGGTGACGATTCCCTACGACACGCTCCCGCACTTCGCCCGCTCGACGGCCCACGGCCACGCCGGGCAGCTCGTGTGCGGCATGCTCGAGGGCGTGCCAGTCGTCGTGCTCGAAGGGCGGCAGCATGCATATGAGGGCTATCCGCTCGCCCAGATCACGTTTCCGGTGCGAGTGCTCCAGCGGCTTGGCGCCCGCCGGCTCGTGGTCACGAACGCCTGCGGCGGCCTCAATCCCAACTTCCGCACCGGCGACCTGATGGTGATCGACGATCACATCAATCTGTTGAACGGTAATCCGCTCATCGGCATCAACGACGAGCGGCTCGGCCCCCGGTTCCCGGACATGTCGGCCCCCTACACACCCCGGCTCATCGACGAGGCCCTGGAAATCGCCCGCCGCGAGAACTTCGCCGCCCACCGGGGCGTCTATGTGGCCGTCACGGGCCCGAACCTGGAGACACGGGCCGAGTACCGGTTTTTGCGCGGCATCGGCGCCGACGTCGTCGGCATGTCGACGGTGCCCGAAGTGATCGTGGCGGTGCACGCGGGCCTCGAAGTCCTCGGGATCTCGGTGATCACCGACATGTGCCTGCCCGACGCGCTCGAGGTGGCCACGGTCGAAAAGATTCTTGCCGTCGCCCGTTCAGCCGAGCCCAAGCTCCGGGCCATTGTCACCCAAGCGGTGCGCTCGACCCGGGGATAGCGCAGTGCCGGGCCCAGCGGAGCGCTCGTCCTCGGTCAGCCGCCGCGGCGGCCGCCGGATGGAAGCCCGAGCTCTTTCCGCCGCGCATCCATGGCCCGGCGATACTCGGCCTGCTGGGCCCGACGCTCCGGTGTCGTGCGATCGAGCCGGCCCTTGCTACGGGCGTTACGGGCATCTTCGGTGCGTGTGCCGCCGGGTTGACCGCCGCCGTTCCCCGGTGCTCCACCAGCCTGCCCGCCACCACCCTGGCCCCGGCCGCCGCTTGGGCCGGGGCTCGTGGCCTGCTGGCTCTGTGCAGCCCGCGACTGATCACGTTTCTCGCGTGCCGCCTGCCACGCCTGGCGCCGAGCCTCGTCGGCCTTGATGCGGCGGTCGAGCTCTGCCTGCCGCTGCGCCGGCGGCAGCTGAAAATATGATGCCAGCTCGGCCCGCTCCCGCGCCTCCCACAATCTCCCCATCTGCTGGCCGACCTGGTCGCGGTAGTCCCGCGGCACGTCGCGCATCTTTTCCACCACGGGTGTGAAGCTCGGAGCCGACGCGAAAGGCACCTCCCCGCGGGCCACTCGCTCATACTCGGCCACCTGCTGGTCGACGAGCTGTTTCACCTCGGCCACCGCCTGCGGCGACGAGAAAAACCCGAACGCCCAGAGCGTCGGCACACCGATCAGCAGAAGCAGAAGCAATGCGGCAAGCCCCCGCTTGAGGTTCCGGCCGCCGGCCCCCTGGCGGTCGCGGTCCGCCGCCAGCGCGGCCGCCTGTCGCCGTTTGTCAGCGATTGATGCCATGGTTGCCTTCACGAACTCCAGGGTACCGTCGGCGCGGATCAACTCGACGCCCAATCTAACGGACGGATACCCGAAAAGTTGCGGACGCGGCGTCAGCCATGGATGCGCCCGGCCTGAATTCAGCCCCTTCGGCTCCAGTGCCCGTCGCGGTACGATTTCGGGCATGTTCGAACCCGTCCGCGGCAAGCCCGACTTTCCCGCCCTCGAGAAATCGATCGCGGCCCTGTGGCGCGATCGCGGCACCTATGCCAAGTCGCTCGAGCAGCGGCGGGGTGCGAAGCGGTTCGTGTTTTACGAAGGCCCGCCCACGGCCAACGGCATGCCCCACCCCGGCCACTGCCTCACCCGCACGATCAAGGATCTCTACCCGCGCTACCGCACGATGCGCGGCGAATTCTGCGAGCGCAAGGCGGGCTGGGATACCCACGGCCTGCCCGTGGAGGTGGAGGTGTGCAAGGAGCTCGGCATCCACTCCAAGGCTGAGATCGAGGCCTACGGTGTCGAGCCCTTCATCCACAAGTGCCAGGAGAGCGTGTGGCGCTACATGAAGGAGTGGGAGACGCTCACCGAGCGAATCGGCTTCTGGATCGATCTCTCCCAGGCGTATGTCACGT
>JBMLMS010000106.1:0-8544 GCA_049243925.1 Pirellulales bacterium | reverse complement strand
CCGTCAGCTTTTTTCGCGTCGACCGCTGGCCACTCACAGCCCAGGGCAAACTCGACCGCGCTCGGTTGGTGTGGATGGCCGACTTCGGCGACGGCCGGGAAATCTGAGACAGCACCGAATGCACGGCGTGCGGGCACGCTCACCGCGATTGAGGCCAAGTGGTTTCGGGGCAGCAGGAAGCTCACGAGCAGTTTCAACTGTGTGCTCGATCCAGCCAAGCACGTGGTCCGGCTTTCCGATGAGCCTGCTGTACAGATCCGCCAGGCCGGCGGCCTGCCCTCAAACAGGGTCGGTTTGAGGGAAGTGGTTTTTGGGAACCCCGTGTCGGGGGTAGTGTCGGTTCAGAAACTCACGAGCGCCCTCACGCCCGCGATGAGTGACGGCTCCGCCAGCCTCAGCGCGGGCACGACATATTGCACGTCTGGCGTGATACGAACGGCAGGCGTGACCGCGTAGTTGTAAAAACACTCGATGCCCTGGCCGTCGCCGACGGGGCCGAACTGCGACGTGATCAGAGAGCCGATCTGCGGGCTGGATGAAGCCCAATACCAGCCGACGCCAAACGTGTCGTCGCGCCGTCTTCGGCCAGGCACGTTGCCCCCGACGCCAAAACTCAGGAATGCATCGATCGGGCTCGTATCTGGGTCTGCGACGCCCGCACGGCCGAAAGGGCCCCAACCCCGCTTCGCGTCAGCTGGATCGACGAAGACGTACTGATCGAAATTCCAATACAGGCACCACGAGCCGCGGATCGGCGGCGTCGACACGGCAGGGTATTGAATGTAGGACTCGGCGATCGAAGTGTAGAGCCGGCTGTTCCAGGTGCCGCCCAGAAGCTGGTGCCCTGGGAGACCGAATGCGTTCGTGGGCACCCGCACGGCCGCCGACAGAAGCAGGCCGTCGCTGAAGAGCGTGTCGAAGCCGCTCGTGGCTGTCGTATCGTTCGAGTTGAGCACGGTCACCATCGTCATCGGCCCGTCGTCCGGATGAAACACGAATCCGGCGCCCAGCGTGGAGTAGGGCACCGTCGCCCCCACGATCGGATTGAACACGAACCCCATGTTTGAAAACTGCGTCTTGCCCCGCCCGTGGGCGAAGGCGTTCATGTCGCCATCGAGCGTGTCCATCTTGCCGGCGAACACGGAAAACGCGTCGGTCAACTCCTGCGTGAGCAGCACGTTGGTCAGATACACCTCTTCGCTGTTGTAGACGGGCAGGTCGGCGATCAGCGTCGGCGAGATGAAACAGCCCACGTTGCCGACGATCGTTTCACCGTAGCGATGTTCGGCGCGGAGCTTGAGATACAGGCCCTCGTGCACGCCGAGCTTGCCGCCGTCGGCGATCACGCAGTAGTCGCCGTGGCCCGCGTAATCGAAGGCTTGGGCGAAGCCGCCATTCGTGTTGCCGATGAAAAAGCTCGTGTTGTCGGCGAGGATGGTCACGCCGGCGTCGGCCAGCCGCTCGCGAAAGCCATCTGCCCTGTTCAAGAGATGCGGAGCCGCACTGTATGACGGCTCTTCGACATACGGCTGCGGCGGGTCTTCCGCTTGGGCAAGGCCGATCATGCACCACCACAACCCGGCGGCGAGCCGCCACATCGGCCCGCTAATCGCCCACTGCCGCCGGTGCACGTCGTGAGCCCCGCAGTTCGGTCGCATGAGAGCTGCCAGTGCCGTCGGGGGCCGTTGCATCGATACCATCGGCGCAGTCATGCGGCCGGATGTGGCGAATTTTCCGACAATGCCTGGCCAGGGTGAGAGTAGCGAGACCAGGCAAACTCTGCGGCCTGGCGGAGCCCCGGAGCCCGGATCACTGCCCGGGCATCACGGTGCAGGTGTCGCTTGTCCAGGCAGTTGACCCCACCAGTACAGCCCCGACACGGCGACCACGATCAAGACGTCGAGAATCATGGCCTGCCGGGCGTAGTCGCGGATCGGCTTGGTGCACACGTAGACGTCTCCCGACTCGGTCCGCACATGGCTGCTCACGATATGGTGGAGACCCAGCACGGGCAGCAATGCCAACGCCGCAAACAGCAGATCCACCCGCAGCTGAAACGTCGGCGAGCTATTGACGTATGCCAGGAGCGCCACGGTGAGCGTCACGAACAGCGCCTGGAGAGAGACAACCTCGCGAAAGGAATTTGCCTGCGCGACGCACGGCGTGACGTCATCCGGCGGGCTCGTGAAAAACGCCGCAAAGAAAGTACGCAAGCTGGCCATGTGAAGGTCGACGTCATGTTCGAAACGCGAAAGCTCAAAGATCGTCGCACAGCGATGCGACGCGATCAACACCGCCGGATCATCGATTGAAACTGGCGTTGTGCTCGGCTTGGATTACACTTCGCTGAATGCGACCGGGGTTACTCTCAACGAGGTGACACGATGAACTTGCTGTGGTTTCTGTTGATCGGCATCGCCGCGGGCTGGCTCGCCAGCCAGATCATGAAGGGCGGCGGCTCGGGGCTCGTGACCGATCTCATCATGGGCGTGATCGGTTCGATCCTGGGTGGGTTTCTGTTCGGCCTGCTCGGTCTCTCGGCCGATGGCGCGCTTGGCAGCCTCGTGACGGCGACGGTCGGCGCGATCGTCCTGATCGCCGGACTGCGCCTGATCAACCGCCAGCGGCTGTGAACTCCGCGGCCTCGATGAATCGCCCGAGCAAGAGGCTCGCGAGGGCCACCGCTGGCATCACCCAGATCGTGGCCAGCCGCCACCGCCGCGAGATGTTGCCGATCGACGAGAGCCACACGAGCCCGATCGCCACGGTGACATCGAGCACCCACTGAAACGGCACCACCCCAGAGCCGCCGTTGATCCAATCGACGAGCGGCGCGACGGCCATCCGCATGGGATCGTCAGCCGGCACGCCGATAAAGCAGCGGCCAAACACCCGCAGGCCGAAGGCCGCAAACGGAATCAGCCCCGCGACGAGCTCCACGCGCCGCGAAAGCTTCGGCAGCGGCGCCGCCCAGATGGCGGTCCAGAGCGTCGTGAAGACCAGGAGACGGATCGTGTCCATGAGTTGCGAGTGTAGCCCGCGCTGGACCGTGACCTGCCCCCTTATGACGCCGCCGCGGATTTCCGATAAGAATTCATCGTCGGTCACGCTGTTGTGAGTCAGCCATTATGCCCGCCCAGACCTTCCTTCCCGGCCCCCGGCCCAACACGGTCAGAACCCACATGGGGCAGGTGCTTCCCGTCCCCACCGGCTGGGAACTTCTACCGCCCGGTGACGCCGCCCTGACTCGCCGCGTAAAAGCTGCCGGTGATCACTGGCTGGTTCAAGAGAAAGTCGGGCGGAAGCTCTTCTCTCGTGGCGTCTGGGCTCCCGCAGCAACGATCGCGCAGTGTCGCGCAGAGCTTGCCGGCGAACGCTCGACTGAGGCGTATGCCAAGAAGCAGGCGGCCGGAGCGAAGCGGCGTGAAAACACCCAGCGGGAATACATCGAGGACTTCCGCGGCGCCGTTGTGGAATTTCTGGGCTTTCATCCTCGCCACACCACCCTCGCTGCTGCGCTCGCCACCGCCGTCACCAACCATGCCACCCCAGTTGGCAGCGGCACCGTGGCCCGAACGAAGCGAATCCCGATCGAACGCCGGGCCGAGGCTGCCGTGATCGCGTGGATGCGGCACCAGACGACGGCCTACGACTCGATGAAAATCGCCAGAGTGAAGGGGCAGCGCCGGGAAGTGCGCCGTATGCTCGCCCAACGCTCGAAGGAATTGCTCAGTGCATACCGGCGGGGTGAGCCTCCAGGCGCAGCGTGTGCGCTCGCCCGGGCGCTGGCCTCCCACGAGAGTGTCGCCGGAGAGACCCAAGCATGAACCGCCTTCGACCCATCTTCGCGGGGCTCATGCTTGCCATGTGCGCTCCTGACTGCGTGGCCGACCCCACGCCCCAGGAGCTGTTCGCCGACGCTGTCCGGCTGTTCTTTGCAGCGAAACCCGTCGAGTCTGCCCGCGTCTTCGATCAGCTTGTCTTGGCCGTTCCTGCAGCAGAGCCGGAACTGTGGCAACGCGGCCTGGCGCTCTATTACGCCGAGCGGTTCGACGATGGCCGCAAGCAGTTCGAGCTTCACCGCGGCCCCAATCCCAACGATGTCGAAAACCCTGCGTGGCACTTTCTGTGCGTGGCGAAGCTCGAGGGCCCGCAGGCTGCCCGGGAAGCTCTTCTGCCTGTCGGTGAAGACCCGCGGGTGCCTATGCAGGAGATCCTGGCCCTCTTTGCCGGGCGCGGCGACGAGGCGGCGGTGCTCGAAGCCGCATCGCGGGGA
Organism: Pirellulales bacterium; assembly: GCA_049243925.1. Taxonomy (GTDB): domain Bacteria; phylum Planctomycetota; class Planctomycetia; order Pirellulales; family UBA1268; genus RGVT01. Next base: position 4,268 of record JBMLMS010000106.1, on the reverse strand, counting down.
GACGGAGAGACCTTGAAAAACCAGCTCTGCTACGCCCACCTCTATCTGGGCCTGTACGCCGAAGTGACCGGCAACTCCGAGAAGGCCAAGCACCACATTCTGCAGGCTGCTGGGCCGTTCAAGATGGACCACTACATGGGCAAGGTGGCCGTCATGCACGCCACGCTCCGGGGCTGGCCGGTCGAGCATTCAAGCCAGCCGTAGCGAAACTCGTCGTAGCATCGCCCAAGCCCTGCGCAGCCGCCCATGCCACAGTGCGGGCGACCACGACCCGCCCCGGCTCAGAACTCTTTGGCGGCCTCCTGGAAGGCCTTTTGCAACTCGTCCCACGCCGACTGGGCACCCTTCTCCAAGCGCTCCCATGCCTCGCCCGTGGATGTGCCCAGCTCGTCCAACTTCTTTCGGGCTGCCTCCTGCTTCGCCTTCAGATCCGCCATCTTTTCGTTCCATCGCGTCTTGGCTTCATCCTTGAGGGCGAGTCCTTTTTCGCGGAGCTTTGCGATTTCGGCATCCATGGCCTCGAGGCTGGATGTGAGTCGCGTCTTGACCTCCGCTTTGGCCTGTGCGGCAGCCTGCCCAGCCGTATCCACGGCCTTCTCGGTGTCACGGCGCACGTCCTCGGCTGTCACCTTCCGAACGGTGTGCTCGACCGGAGCCTCCGCACAGCCAGCACAGGACACAAGAATCGCTGCACTGAGCAGCCACGAAGAGCGAAGCATGGGCTCACCTCATGGGAGACGACGAAGACGGAATCCTTGCGAGTCGCGTTCCCGCGAACCCGCTACGAGCGGCTGGCGTTCTGCGAGGGAAGGATAGCGTCGGCCGCGGTTGTGCGAGCCGTGCCATGCCAAACGTCGCCTCCGTGCGGTCTCCATGATGCAGGACACTTCCTGCACGACACGCCCATTCGCCGCAGCAACTCCACAGACGCCCGTGTGCTGGCGAAGAAGCGGCCTGTGCGTGATGGCGACGTGCGTCGCCCACGTTGCTACGGCTCGCGCCGAAGAAACGCAAACCGCGGCACCGTCTGGCCATCCACCTCCACAGTCTCCGCGAACATCGCCGCTGGCCGCACCCACAGGCCGCGGTCGCCGTACTCCTGCCGGTACACGACGAGCTCCTCGAGTGTCTCACTGTGCCGGGCGACGCCGAGCACGGTGTATTCGTTGCCCTTGTAGTGCCGGTAACGGCCCGGGGTGATAGCGGCCATGCGTCGACTCCTGATTTCAGCCAAACTTCTTCTCGCCCCCAGCCGCTCGCACAGCGACCCTCGCCGCAGAGCCGTCCATAAAAAAGACTGCCGCCCCACGAGGGGGCGGCAGCCGTAGGAACCATTTGGTGGGCTGCATCAACGGCAGGCCCGTCGACTCGCCGCTATCGGCGCAGCCCTCCGGTACAGTCTTGCGTCACTAGACCACCTCCTTTCGCGAAAGGAACCCCAGCCGTCGCGATCACTGCGAGACCGCCGCCAGGCTGTTATCTCCCCAACCGTCGCCGGGGAACGACAGCACGATTGTAGACGGATGGCGGTTGGCGAACCATCCGGCCGCGGTCCCCGTAGAAAAGTTCGAGGAGTTCTTCCAGTGGTGCGCACCAGCAACTCTTTTGGGTGGGTCTTGGCTGCCTGCTGCGGCGCGTAGCGGCTGACCGGCAGCCGATGAGGTTCGTGGGGCGGCGGGAGACGGAGAGTCCCCCGCCGTCCTTTTTTGTGTCAGCCCGCGGCGTCCTACCCGCTCACCGCGTCGCGGGTGCTCTCGAAGAGATCGATATCCCAGGCCACGAGGTCGCGGCGGACCGCGTCGATCCGCGGCATCGGCAGCAGGCGGGCGAGATCCTCACCCGTCACCACGCCGCGGATGCTCCCCGGCTCGGCCCGCACGTGGCAGAGCGTGTGCCAACCCAGGATCGCCGCGCCGACGGCGGTGGGATACGAGATGTAGGTGGCGCCGGCGTAGGGCGTGCCCAGCAGGTCGCGGTAGCGGAGAAAGCTCAGACCCACGGTCTCGATGATCGTCTGCCGCTCGTTCCTCACCGACTCGCTCACGCGGATCTCCGCCGCGGCACAGAAGTGGGTGCGGCGAATCACCCCCGAGCGAAGGTAGTCCTCGATCCGGCGGGGCTTTTTCATGCCCGGCATCGCGGCCCGCACCACGGCCTCGATCGTCAGCTCCGGGTTCGCCCCGAGGGTCTCCTTCGAGAGCAGATTGAGCTGATGCAACGCCTTGACGAGCTCCACCTCCGAGCCGCCGGTGTAAATGCCGATGTTTTCCACCTGCGGATACGACCGATGCAGAGACAGCAATTCCTCCTGATAGAGCGGGTACTGCCGCCACGTTCGGGGCTCGTGCGGAAACAGGTAGTCGCGGGCCGCCGTGAACGGCTCGTGGACGATCATTCGCCCCTCCCGCAGCTGCGGCGGGCTCTGCGACAACTCGTCGAGCGCCACGGACGGAGCCCACGAAAAAATCACCGCGTCGGCATCGATGTCTTCGAGGAGGTAGAGATCGATCGACTCGATATCGAGATCCTTGCGGTGCGCGGAACTGAACCGGCAGATCCGCTCGCCGATCAGGAAATTCGTGATGCCGGGAGAGATGCCCATGTTGATGAGCGCGGCCACTCCCTGCTCCTTGAGGGCCGCGTCGTGGGCGTACTGGGCGAACGTGAGGGAGTTCGCCGTCTCCGGGTTGTACATGTCGGAAGCGAGGTCGAGCGTGTGGGCCCCGAGGCGGATGCCCAGCTCGATGATCGGGCAATTGAACTGCGGGATCGCCGCGTTGACGAGCAAGGCCGCCCCCGCGAGCTTGTCGGCCCCGGGGCCCTCGAGGGCCCAGAGCTGATCGAAGCTCGGCACGCCGATGATCTCGATCCGCTTCATGATCCGCTCGGCGTGATAGAGCGCGTCGCGGGCTCCGGCGGGGTCGATCGCGAACACCCGGAACCGCACCGGCACGCCGTCGCGTTCGGCGAGTTCCGCCAGGCAGATGAGCATGCTCGAGCCCACGGCCCCGAGGCCGAAGAACACGATCGTCAGCGGCGGAATCACCTGTTTGCCTGGAGCTGCAGCCATGGTCCCATGATACCCGCTCTGCCTCGGGGACGAGGGGCCCGGACGCCTCGACGGCTATACTTTCGGCCCTATGAGCATCTCATCGCCGTCGTCCTCACATCTGCTGCAGCCGTTTTCACTCGGCGACCTCGCGCTTCCCAACCGGATCGTGATGGCGCCGCTCACGCGCGGCCGCGCCGGCAAGGAACGGATTCCGAATGCGACCATGGCGGAGTATTACGTCCAGCGGGCGAGCGCCGGGCTCATTATCGCCGAGGCCACGACGATCTCGGAGCAGGCCAACGGCTGGCTCGAATCGCCCGGCGTCTATACCGACGCGATGGAGGCGGGCTGGAAGATCATCACGTCGGCGGTGCATGCGGCGGGCGGGCGGATCTTTCTGCAACTCTGGCACATGGGCCGCGCCTCGCACAGCGACTTCCACGGCGGCAGCCCGCCGGTGTCGGCCTCGGCCGTGAAGATCGACGGCGACGGCATCTACACGCCGCTCGGCAAGAAACCCTACGAGCCGCCCCGGGCGCTCGAGACCTGGGAGATCGCCGCCGTCGTGGCCGATTATCGGCGGGCTGCCGCCCGGGCGCGGGCCGCTGGCTTCGACGGCGTCGAGGTCCATGCCGCCAACGGCTACCTCATCGACCAGTTTCTGCAGTCGAAAACCAACCTCCGCACCGACGACTACGGCGGCAGCATCGAGAAGCGGGCACGGTTTCTGCGAGAGGTTGTGGAGGCGGTCTCGGCAGAATGGCCGGCGCACCGCGTGGGCGTGCGGATCTCACCCAACGGCGTCTTCAATGACATGGGCTCGCCCAACTTCCGCGAGCAGTTCACGCACGTCGCCACGATGCTCGACCGCTGCGGCCTCGCGTACCTCCATGTTGTAGACGGGCTCGCCTTCGGGTTTCACACGCTCGGCGAGCCGATGACGCTCACAGAGTTTCGGCGCGTGTTCAAGGGCCCGCTCATGGGCAACTGCGGCTACACGCTCGAGTCGGCCGAGCAGGCGGTGGCCGGGGGCACCGCCGACCTCGTCGCCTTCGGGCGGCCATATATCAGCAACCCCGACCTGGTCGAACGCTTCCGCCACGGCTGGCCGCTCGCCGCGCCGGCAGAGATGGCCGCCTGGTATTCGCCGACCGGCGCGAAGGGCTACACGGACTATCCGGCCTATGGGCCGGACTAAGCAAGTTGGCCTACGGGC
>JBMLMS010000105.1:0-2203 GCA_049243925.1 Pirellulales bacterium | reverse complement strand
AGACAGGGTTTACCGCGGATTGAAAGAGGCATTTCAGAAAGCCCGAAGCGTAAGCTGAAGGGAATGCGGCAAACATTCTCAACGAACTACGCAGTTTCCGCTCGGCTTACGCCTCGGGCTTCCAAAAAAACCTGGAGCGGTTCTTCACCGCTCACGAAACAGTCTCACTTCTTCCTGGGATCGGGCAGGGTTTCGGGTTCGTAGGCATGGCTGCGCTTCCGCACCACCACCGCCTTCAGAATTTTATCCGGCACGGCGCCCGCGACAGGCAGGCCCTGGTCGTCCTGCGTCCGCATCAGCTTCGGCAGCACGTCAAACCCATCGATCACCCGCCCAAACACGGTGTGTTTGCCGTCGAGGTGCTCCGTCGGCCGAAACGTCAGAAAAAACTGCGAGCCGCCCGTGTTCGGCCCGGCGTGGGCCATCGAGAGCGTGCCCAGAAAGTGCTTGCGGGCCCCCGGCTTGCCCACCTCGCAGGCGATCGCGTAGCCCGGGCCGCTCGTGCCGGTGCCCGTCGGGTCGCCGCCCTGGGCCATGAAGCCACCGATCACGCGATGAAACGGCGTGCCGTTGTAGAAGCCCTTCTCCACGAGGCTCACGAAATTCGCCACCGTGTTCGGGGCCTCGTTTTCAAAGAGCTCCACCATCACGTCGCCCTGCGACGTCGTGATCTTCACGCGCGGCAGGTCGTCGGCCTTCGCCTCGGCCGCCCGCTTCGCCATCTCCTCGTCCACCTTCGGCCGTTCGGTGGCCACGGCCTGCTCGAGTTCGGCGATCTTCTCGGGCTTCACTCCCGCGGCCGCGGCCTTCTTCAGATAGGCCTCGGTGGCATCGAGATCGGAGGTGAGCATCGCGGCCGACGCGGCCATCATCAGCACGCCCTCCCCGGCGGCCCCGGCCTTGTCGAGCATCGCGGCGAGCGTGAGGGCCCGCTTCGGGTCGTCGGTTTTGAGGGCTGCGGCCATCACGGCGCCGGTGATCTCGCGGGCCTGGGCGTTCTTGGGGTCGGTCATCGCCACGGCAAATGCGGATGTCTCGAGCTTCTCGCTCGCGGCCCGGGCCTGCAGTTGCACCTCGTTGAATTTCTTTTCGATCGCGGCCTGATCGGCCTTCGGCTGGTGATATTTCGCCTGCAGCACGGTCAGCTCGGCCACGCACTCTTTGAGCGTCTTGGCGGCAGCGGCCATCTCGTCCTTCGCCAGGGCAGGATCGAGCTTCGTTTCCACCACGGGCGCCTGGGCGGCAGCCGGCAGGGCGAAGAGCAGCGTGGCAGCGAGGGCGAGCAGGAATGAACGACGCATGAACGGGCTCCCGGGGTGGTAGGGTATTAGAACACGAAGAGAGCCCCCATGCCCAAGCCCCGCCCTGCCCCTGCCGACGAAGCCTCGAGCGCCCCGCGGATCATCGGCGGCACGATGCGCGGCCGCCGGCTCGAATTCACGCCCGACCCGCGCACGCGGCCGATGAAGGATCGCGTGCGGGAGACGCTGTTCGATCTCGTCGGCACGCGGGTGAAGGGGGCGATCGCGCTCGATCTTTTCGCCGGCTCCGGGGCGATCGGCTTCGAGGCCCTGAGCCGCGGGGCCAGCCGGGCCGTGTTTGTGGAGCGGCATTTTCCCACGGCCGCGGCGCTGCGGCGGTCGGCGAAGGCTCTCGAAGTGACCGACCGGGCCGACGTGCGGTCGGGCGACGTCTTGCTCTGGGCCAAGAAGCTGCCCACGGCTCCTGCCCCGCTGCCAGTCGATGCCCCGTGGCTCGTGTTCATCTCGCCGCCGTGGGAGTTTTTCCAGTCGCGGCCGGCCGACGTGCTGGCCCTCCTGGCGGCCCTCGAGCGGGCAGCCCCGGCGGGCAGCACGTTCGTGGTGGAAGCCGACACGGCCTTCGACACCGGGCTCTTGCCCGACGCCGAGGCGTGGGATATTCGGCCCATCCCGCCGGCAGTGTTGTGCCTGAAGTAGCCATGGATTAGCCGCAAGAAGATCCGCCGTAGCGCATCTTCTTGACCTTTTTCTTGGCCATGCCGCCCTTCTTGTAGCCGCGAGCCATGCCGCCGCCCATCATGCCCATGGCCATCTCTTTGTGCTGATTGATGGCACCGCCCTTTGCGGCCATGACGACCTTGCCGGTCTTCATGCTGGGTTCGGAAACCATTTTGTTTTTCGGGCCACTGCCCACGCAGCCACCGCCACGGGAAGCTGCGCCC
>JBMLMS010000104.1:0-5248 GCA_049243925.1 Pirellulales bacterium | reverse complement strand
AACACCCGGCATCGTGCCGCTGTTCGCTTGGCGGGCCTCCGCCCGCTGGTGCAAACCCGGGCCTCCGGCCCTGACGTTCGCGTGTGGGAGCCGAGCTTTGCTCGGCGACCGTAAGCCGTCGCCGACGCCGGGACGGCGGCGACGGCGCGACACTCGCCAGGCGCAGCGCAGGCAAATCCGAGTGAGCCGTAGCCTGGAGGGCGAAGGCGAACGTCCGGCGAGACGGTACGGGGTAACCCCGAGCCGGCGCACCTGATAACAGTGTCGCCCTCACGATCAGAGAGCGACGCGGGATCTACACGAGTCCCCGACGCACGGCCCAGACGGCCGCCTGCGTGCGGTCTGAGACGGCGATCTTCCGCAGAATGTTCTGCACGTGCTCCTTGACCGTCTCGACGCTGATCGTCAGCGACTGGGCGATCTCCTTGTTGGAGAGGCCGAGGGCCATGTGCCGCAGCACCTGCGTTTCACGCTGGGTGAGCGGAATGTCGGGGTCGGGAGTGGCGACACGATTGGCCATGGTCGTGGCCACGCGGCGCAGTTCACCGGCCCGCATGGGAAGCTGGCCCGAGGCGGCGCCGGTGATCGAATTGATCAGTTCGGCACGGCTCGATCCCTTGAGCATGTAGTCATGGGCTCCGGCAGCCACGGCCCGGGCGACATACGTGGGATTGTCGAACGTCGAGAGCATCACGCAGCGCACGCTCGGCATGTCGGCCCGGATCTTCTCGAGGGCGGCGAGGCCGTCCTTGCCCGACATGCGGATGTCGAGAAGCACGACGTCGGGCTTGAGTTTCTTCGTGAGCTTTACGGCCTCGTCACCGGTGGAAGCTTCGCCCACAATTTTGACTTCCGACCCCGCGAGCAGGCTCACGAGCCCCCGGCGCACGACCTCGTGGTCGTCCGCGATCACCACCTTGACTGCCATGGCTTTCATGCTTTCTGCGACCTCTGGCCGCTTCCAAGTACTACTTCCGTCCTACTTGACCACAACGCCTTACCCGACGCATCCACCCATGGCGAACGTCCAGCCGGTCTGGTTGTCGCGGCGACGAATGTCTCCCGATCGCTGCCCAACCGTATCAAAAATTTTTCTTTTTGGGAAACGACGCCGCTGCCGACCGTCATCGGCCAGCCAGCAAAATCTTTGGCAGACTTTAGGATTTGTGGCCGTTTCCCCCAACCACCCGGTCGGGCGACCCGAACGGGCGGGGGGGTGCCCCCATGCCAGGGTTTGCTCCCGCAGGCCCGGGGGGCCACTGGACACTCCTGCGGAATCATCCACGCTCCTCGGCGCGGGGCGTGTCGCGATGCATGGCACGGGCTGCGGCGAGCATGGCGTCGGCTCCGGCGGCGCGGAGCTGCTCGGCGACGGCACGGCCGAGCATTTCGGGCGTGTCGCCCGAGCGGGCCGATGCTCCGGCCACGATCCTGCGCACGCTGCCGCCAGCGGCCTCGAGCACACAGCCGTCGAGTGTGAGAAGGCCAGTGTCATCCCGACGGGCCCAGGCGCCGATGGGGGCGAGACAGCCCCCGGCGAGGGCCGCGAGAAAAGCCCGCTCGGCCACCACTGCGGCGTGGGTCTCGGGGTCGTCGAGCGGGGCGATCGCCTGCCGGGTGAGGGTGTCGTCGACGCGGGTTTGCACCACGAGCGCGCCCTGCGCGACGGCGGGCCAGAAGGCCTCGGGCCGGAGCACTTCCGTGATTCGGCCCTCGAGCCCTAGCCGCTGGAGGCCGGCCCCGGCGAGCACCAGGCCGTCGTATTCGTCGGCATCGAGTTTCCGCAGCCGGGAGTCGACATTGCCACGGATGCCGCGCACCTCCACGTCGCTCCGCAGCGACTGCACCTGGAGAGCCCGCCGGATGCTCGAGGTGCCGACGACGGCTCCAGGCGGCAGCGCGGCCAGGCTCGCGTACCGCCGACTCACGAACACGTCGAACGGCAGGGCCCGGGCCGGCACGCACGCCAGGGCGAGTCCATCCGTGGGAGCCGTGGGCAGATCCTTGAGGCTGTGCACCGCCGCGTCGATCCTCCGCGACAGCAGGGCTGCTTCGAGTTCCCGGACAAACACGCCATCACCGCCGATCCGCGGCACAGGCACCTCCCCGCGCTCGTCACCCGTGGTGGTGACCGTCTCGATGGTCACGGCATGCCCGCAGCGCGTGATCCTCTCGGCGACCCAGCCGGTCTGCGTGCGGGCGAGGAGGCTGGCCCGGGTGCCGATGCGAATCGAGGCCTGTGCTGTCATGGAAGTGTTCCCGGTTCTGAATCATGCCCCCACCGATCGGCCTTGGCGAGCGCTGCCACGAAAACGCCTGCGGCTCCGGCCGCCCGCAAGGTTCGACAACAGGCGGCGAGCGTCGAGCCGGTCGTGACGACGTCGTCGACCACGAGGATCCGCCGGCCGGCCACGGCAGTCCGAGCACGAAAGGCTCCGTGCACGTTGTCGCCACGCTCTTCGGTGGGCAGTTCGTTTTGCATCCGCGTCGCCTTGAAACGAACCAGGGCCGAAACCGCCCGGCTCTCGAGCGCACTTGCCACCGCACCCGCGATCTCTTCTGCCGCGCTGGTGCCCCTGCAGGCGCGACGCCACCAATGCATCGGCACCGGCACCACGGCATCGACGCGCATCGAGTGGATCACGGCCCGATGGCGGTCGACGAGCAGCATCGCCAGCGACCGGGCAAGGTCTTCATGCCCGGGCCGCTTCACGCGGAGGATGGCCTCGCGCAATTCGTCGGCGTAGCCCCCGAGGACGACGATGCCATCCCAGGCCGGCTGAACGCGGCGACATGCCGCGCAGCCGGCGTCGTTCGAGGCATGGCCTGCCACGCCACACCGCGGGCACCGCCCGCCCGCGCCGGCGAAGTCTCGTGCACATGCCGCGCACAGCCCTCCCGGCGCTGGATCCTGCTCGGCCCGGCACCAGCGGCACCGTGGGGGAAACAGCAATTCCAGGCCGTTATCGGCCCAAGCCTTGGCCTGCCGTCGCCAGCGTTGTGCCCACGAAATCATGCGGGGTCCGATCGTCCCGTTCAGATTGACGAGGCTTCGGGCGCTTCCTATCCTCCGCCGCCCTCCGGCACGGATCACGTTCGACCGTCCTCGCCAGTCCGACCGATGCTCATCGACCGCTACATCACCCGGGCTCAGCTGCACGCTTTCATGATCGTGTTCGTCAGTCTCGCAGGGCTGACGTTCGTTGTCGATGCCTTCACCAACATCGAGGAATTCATCGCCCATGGCGCCCAGGCCGGGGGCCTGTGGCGGGTGTTGGGCGGATACTACGGCTGTCGCCTGATCTCCTTCTTCGATGCCACGAGCCCGGTGATCGCCCTGGCGAGTGCGATGTTCGCCCTGTCGTGGCTCGAGCGTCACAATGAGCTCACCGCCCTGCTCGCGGCCGGCATCACCCGCTGGCGAATCGCTCAGCCGGCCCTGATCTTCGCGGCGGTGATCAGCATGCTGGCGATGGCGAATCGCGAATTCGTGCTGCCGGCCGTTCGCCACTCGTTTTCCCGCAACGCCCAGGATCTTCGCGGCGATGCCGCCCATGCGTTCGAAGCCCGCTATGACCACCGGACGGAGATCCTGTTTCGCGGCCGCACCGCCCGCATGGCAGCCGGCACGATCGAAGGGCCGAGCCTGCTTCTGCCGCCCACGTTGGCGGAATATGGACCGCAGATCGACTCCGCCATCGCGACCTGGCAGCCGGCGACGGACGGGCGGCCGGCCGGCTATCTGCTCGCGGGCGTGACGGAACCAGCCGACATCGATCGGCTCCAGCCGGTCGCAGGCGACACCCCACCGATCGTCCACACACGTGCCACGGCAGCCTGGCTCGCGCCGGGGCAGTGTTTCATCGTCAGCGACGTGACGTTCGAACAACTCATCGGCTCCACGAACTGGAGCCAGTACTCCGCGACCCCGGACCTCGTCCGGGCGATCGCCAACCCGAGCCTCGGGGTCGGTGCCGACGTGCCGCTCCGCGTGCACGCGCGCTTCGTCGCCCCGTTGCTCGACATGTCGCTCGCGCTGCTCGGCATCCCGCTCGTCGTGGGACCGAACCGGCGCGGAATCTTCGTGGCGGTCGGAGCGTGCGTGGGGATGACGGTCGTGTTTTTCCTGGTAACACTCGGCTGCCACGCCCTCGCGACGGGCTATCTGCTCAGTCCATCGCTCGGCGCATGGCTGCCGCTGCTCCTGCTTGCCCCACTCGCCGCATGGCGGGCCCAGCCGATGTGGCAGTGATTCCGGTCGTGCGGATTCGCGGGCCGGCGGACGCCGGCGGCAGAGTCGCCGCAATCCGCCGCAACCCCGCGGCCGGCAAGGGCTTCCGTATCCTCTTTCTTTCGCCAGTCCTTTTTTCTCTACCCGGACCCCCATCGTGGCCGATGCTATTGGTACGAACGGGAGTTCGGTCGGAGAGCCGGTCAGTCGGCTTTCGCTCAGGCAAAGGAGTGCCGCGGTCATGCGTATCAACACCACGAGATTCGGGCGGATCGACGTCGACGCCGCCGACGTCCTCACCTTTCCGAGCGGCCTGCCGGGGCTCGAAGACTGTCGCGAGTGGGCCTTGCTCGCCGACGCCACCAACGACGCTCTCGGCTGGCTGCAGAGCACCACCCGGGGGGACGTCGCCCTGGCCGTCGTCAGCCCTCGCCGCTTCGTGCCCGACTACCAGGTGCGCATCCCCCGCAGCGAACTCGCTCCGCTGGCCATCGCCGACATCCGGCAGGCGCAGGTCGTGCTCGTCGTCAGCCAAAACAGCACATCCCTCACGCTCAATTTGAAGGCGCCAATCGTCATCAACCTCGAAGCCCGCACCGGCCGTCAAGTCGTTGCGAGCGGCGAGCTGTCCATGCAATACGAACTCACCATCCACCAGCCCACACTCAAAAAGAGTGCATAATAAGAGTGCCCGCCGGCGAATGCCGCCCGCGCCACGAAAGGATTCAGGAAGGACCCTCCGATGCTCGTACTCTCCAGGCAACGCGACGAAAGCATCATGATCGGTGACAACATCGTCGTCACGATCGTGGACATCCGGGGGGACAAGGTCCGACTGGGCATCAACGCACCTTCCGAAATCCCCGTGCATCGCCAAGAGGTGTACGAGGCGATCCAACGGGAAAACCTCCGGGCCTCACGGCTCGAACCGGGCGACACGCAGGGCATCGGCCGCCTCGCCGGCCGCAGCCCCGCCAACGGCCAGCCCGCGCCGCACAACCGCCCCACCGACGGCCC
>JBMLMS010000103.1:0-7988 GCA_049243925.1 Pirellulales bacterium | reverse complement strand
TGGGGCCGGCAGACTTCGTGCACGGCCCGACCTGCGAATTTTCCGCTTACCGCACAGCCTCCTGGAGCATCTTGGCGTTCGGCACGCTGTGCCGGCTGACGAGGCCGTTTTGACGGGTCTCGATCACCGTGGCCACCGGGCCCACCTCGCGAACCGTCCCCTCGAGCGTGCCGACCGTCACCGTGTCGCCGGCCTGGAGCCGCTGCCGCACATAATAGCCCGACAGAATTCCGCTCATCACATCGCGGCCGCCCAAGCCGAAGGCCAGGGCAAACCCCGCCGACAGGCCGGCCGAACCGATCAGGATCAGCTTCTCGAGCAGGGCAAACTGGATTCCGAGCTGGTTGAAGGCTGCGATGAACGTGAGGATCGAAAGCACCCAGTAGCAGCCACCGGCCAGATACTCGGCGTAGGTCAGCCCCACGCGGTCGGCGCTCGTCGCCACCACGCCGCGGAGAAACGTCGCCGCCAAGAGGCCGATCACCACCACCACCGTCGCCACGAGGAGCCGCGGAATGTAGTTCACCACCTCGCCCATCGCATTGGAAATGCTGTCGAGGCCGAGGATGTTGAACGCCGCCATGGTGAACACGCACATCAAGAGCCAGAACACGAGCCCGCCCACGATCGCCGGGAGCGGCCGGCGGATGCCGACGTCGTTCATGCTCTGCGCGAGGCCGCTCTTCTCGGCCGCCGTCTGCAGCCCGATTTTCTCGCTCACCACCGCGATCACGCTACCCACCCAGCGGGCCACGACGTAGCCCACCACGAGCACCACCGCCATCGCCACCACCTTGGGGGCGAGCAGAATCACCTGGCTCCATGCCTGAGTGAAGCTGTCGACCAGCGCCTGCTTCGAAACGTTGACGGTCTCCGCCGCCGTCTGCCCGACCTTCGTGAAATCGTTCATCGATTCTCCTCGTGAAACCCGTCCTTGGACTTCAAGCCCTGTCATCCGCTGCGCCGGCGCCACACCGGCGAGTGTCTTGTCAGCGGCGGCCCTCTTGGCCGCCACACAATGAGTTGCCGGCCATCCGCTCCGCGCAACAAGAATTTTTTTCGCCCGGAAAATCAGCGGCGTTTTCTGCGGTCGGGCCAGGTGCCGGTGAGCGTGAACCGCACGGCTGCGGCCAGGGCGGCGGTCATGTGCACAAGGGCCCAGGCCGTGGCCCCGAACGCGAACTCGAGAACGTGGAGGGCGAGCAGCCGGGGATGGAGCTTCCGCCGCACGCCGGCCGTAAAGGTCTGCGCAGCCGGCACCGGCGGAACATCGATCTCGGCGAGTTTGTCGAACGGATCCATGGGCAGTCTCCGGTCAGCGTCGTATGGGCGGGGCGGCGGGTTCACCGGACAGCCGACCCGCCTGACTGGCGAGCCGTTCCTTGATTCGGCTCACCCGCATGCGCAGGGCGGCGGAGGTCGATCCGAACATCTCTGCCAGGGCATCGTACTCGTGTCCTTCGGCAAACTTCATGAGCATCAGGGCCCGATCCTCCTCGTCGAGTCCCGCCAGCAGCTGGACGACGTCGTGGCTGGCATCGAACGCCGCAGCCGTCTCGGGCTGCCGCGATTCGTGGGCTTCGATCTGTTCGGCCGTGCCCGGCTCCTCGCGCCGGCGTCGGCGCGACCGCGACCGCCGCAGCATCAGGCAGGTGCGGATCGCCACGCCGTGCAGCCAGGTCGAATAGCTCGAACGGCCCGCGAACTTCCCGCGCTCGAAGAACAGCCGCACGAACACCTCCTGGGCGGCATCCTCGGCGTCGTGCTGAGCACTCATCAGCCGCCAGCAGACCCGCCAGACTTTCTCGCGATACCGCTCCATGAGCGCGGTGAATGCCGCGCCGTCCGAACCCTCGCGGGCCGCCTGCGCGGCGAGCGCCTCGTCGGCGAGCGAGGCGAGGCCCAAGATGTCGGAGGTGTCGGGGGGCATGGCTATTCGTAGGACAGGCTGAAGCCTGTCTTACGGGGCTTGCAGCGCTGCGCGGGCGCGGAGCAGGGCATCGTCTACGATGGCTTCTGTCTCGCCTTCGGCCACGAGCCGCACGATCGGCTCTGTGTTACTCGCTCGCACGAGCAGCCAGCCGCCGGAAACGTCGAGCCGCAGCCCGTCGAGCCGGCTCGCCCGCGCGGCGGGAAACGCCCGCTCGATCCGTCCGAGGGCGGCGACAAGGCCGGGCCCCCGCACGTCGGGCGTGAGATCGATCTTGGTCTTCTTCATGATTCGCTGCGGCAGCCCGTGGGCCATGGCGTCGATCGTGCCGCCCGTGGAGAGCCGTTCGAGCACGAGCGCCATCGCCACGAGGCTGTCTCGCACGAGCACCACGCGGGGCTCGATCACGCCGCCGTTTCCTTCGCCACCCACGACGGCCTTGCAAGCGAGCATCGCATCGACGACGTTCGCCTCGCCGACGGCGGCCACGTGGCAGGGCACCCCGTGCCGCGCGGCGATCGCCGCCGCCATCCCGCTCGTCGAGCAGTTCACGACGATCGGCCCAGGCGTCTTCACGAGCACGGCTTCGACGCACAGCGCGAGCGTCGCCTCCTCGCCGATATAGCGACCGTCGGCCGTGGCGATCGCGAGCCGGTCGGCGTCGGGATCCTGGAAGAAGCCGACATCCGCGTGCTGGTGTCTGATCTGAGGCAGCATCGCGGCGAGGTTCTCGGCCGTCGGCTCGGGTGGATGCTCGAACAGGCCGTCGGGCTCTCCTCCCGCGATCGTGAACTCGCAGCCCAAGTGCTCGAAGAGCAGCCGTGCCCCACGGCTGCCGGCGCCGTGCCCCGCGTCGAGCCAGACCCGCGGCCGACGGCGGCGGATCGCCTCGACATCGACGGTCGCGGCCACGAGCCGCACGTGTGCCGGGCCGCCGTCAACGTCTCGCACGCGGCCGCGCACCGCGCCGGTGGCCTCCACACGGTCGGGCAGCGCTTGAAACCGGGCGAGCACCCGCGCACCATCGGCAGCCGGCAGCACGCGGCCCGCCGCCGAGAACAGCTTGAGGCCGTTGTACTGCGACGGATTGTGGCTCGCGGAAATCTGGATGCCGCCGGCGGCCCGCTCCTCGCGGACGACGATGCCGACGGTCGGTGTGGCGGCGATGCCGCAGTCGATCACGTCGCGACCGCTGGCCACGAAAAAATCCCGCAGTGCGGCCGCGAACAGCGGCCCGTGCGTGCGGCCGTCGCGGCCGATCACGATCGGGCCGGGAGGCAGGGTGGCCGCAAACGCTGCGGCGTAGCGCGTCGCCACGCCGGGCGTGAGCGTCGATCCCACGACCCCGCGCAGCCCCGAAACGCTCACGATCAAGGTGTCGGCCATTGTGGCCGCGGAGTATAAAACGGCCCGCTCAAAACCAGCCACCGCAGTCACGACGCACTTTCCGCAGGATCACCCCGATGACGCCGCCATCCCCCGCCCAGCGCCTCGCCGCCATCGACGCGGCCCACGCCGCCGGCTCGATCACCGACCACTCCGCCCGCACGATGCGGGCCTGGCTGACGGAGCCGCGGTATGCCGAATTCGTGCCCGAATTGGCGGCGCGAATCGACGCGGGGGCCTGGAAAGCGCTCGATGACGTGTATTGGACGGTGATCCCATTCGGCACCGGCGGCCGCCGGGGCACGATGTATCCCGTGGGGTCGAACGCGATCAACGACCGCACGATCGGCGAGAGCGCCCAAGGCCTCGCCGACTACGTGCGCTCGGTCGTGCCCACCGGCGAGACGCCCACCTGCTCGATCGCCTACGACACGCGGCACCGCTCCGAACACTTCGCGAAGCTGTGCGCCGAGGTGCTCCTCGCCGCCGGGTTTCGGATCTTCTTCCTGCGAGGGTTTCGCAGCACGCCGGAGCTTTCGTTCACCGTGCGGGCCACGCACAGCACCTGCGGCATCATGGTGACGGCCAGCCACAATCCGCCGAGCGACAACGCCGTGAAGGTCTACTGGGCGGGCGGAGTGCAGGTGCTGCCGCCGCACGACAAGGGGATCATCGACCGCGTGATGAACGTGGATGCGGTGCGGCGAGAGAGCTTCGACGCGGCCGTGGCTGACGGCCGCGTGACCTTCGTCGAAGAGGCGATGGACCAGGCGTTCGTGGCGGCGGTGCTCGCGCAGTCGGCGCCGGGCCCGCGAAACATCTCGATTCTTTACACGCCGCTCCATGGAGTGGGAGCGAGCGCGGTCGTGCCCGTGCTCCGCGGGGCCGGCTTCGAGCAGGTGCGGGTGTACGGGCCGCACGAAAAACCAGATGGCGACTTTCCCAACGTGCCGGGCCACGTGGCCAACCCCGAGAATCCCGCCGTGCTCACCGGCCCAATCGAGGAGGCGAAAGCCCGCGGCGACGACCTCGTGCTCGCAAGCGACCCCGACTGCGACCGGCTCGGTGCCGCGGCGCCGCTCACGCGGCGGCCAGGCAGCGCATGGGCCACGCTCTCGGGGAATCAGCTTTGCGGCCTGCTCTGCGACCAGGCCATCGCCGGCCGGAAAGCCCGCGGCCAACTGCGGCCGGGCGACTTCGTCGTGACGACACTCGTCACCAGCGGCCTCGTCCGCAGGGTGGCGGAAGCGCACGGTCTCGAGGTCGACGACACCGAGCTCGTGGGCTTCAAATGGATCTGCTCGGCCATCGATCGGCTGGGGCCCGAGCACTTCGTATTCGGCACCGAGGAGTCGCACGGGTATCTCGCCGGCACGCACGTGCGCGACAAAGACGCGAGCGTGGCGGCGCTCCTCATGGCCGAGCAGGCGGCCGCCTTGAAGGCTGCCGGCCGCACGCCGCACGAGAAGCTCGACGAGCTGTTCGTGCAGCACGGCTGCCACCAGGAGCGGCAGATCTCGATCATGCTGCCAGGGGCGAGCGGCATGGACCGGATGCAGGAGATCATGGCGACCTTGCGGGCCAAGCCGCCAACAGCTCTCGGCGGCCTCGATGTGGTGCGCACCCGCGATCAGGCGAGCCTGACGACGTGGACGCCGGGATCACCGCCGGTCGCCTACGGCGGCGTGAAAAGCGACCTCGTGATTTTCGACCTCGCGGGGCTGCCGGGAGCCGGCTCACTCCTCGGCGACGATCGTTTCCCGCCGCTCTCCAATGCCGTCGCCGCCCGCCCCTCGGGCACCGAACCGAAGATCAAGTTTTATCTGTTCACGGCGGCGGCGCCGGCCACCCTGCAGGAACTGGCGGCCACGAAGCAGACGTTGACCGCCCGGCTCGACGCCCTGGAGCGGGATCTCCGGGCGCTCGTCGGCGTGTAGCGCTACAATCGGGGTGTGGATCCTTTCCCGCACGACCGCTCCGAGACGACCCCCGCCGACACCGACGGGGCCGCGGCGGCCCGCGATCGGTCGCTCGCTGCCGAGAAGGTGCGGTCGTTTCCCACGACGCCGGGCGTGTATCTCATGAAAGATGCCGCCGGCCGCGTGATCTACGTCGGCAAGGCGAAGAATCTGCGGGCCCGGGCCGGAAGCTACTTTCTCAAGGCCGCCGAGCAAGACCGCCGCACCGCCGACCTCGTGCGTGAGATCCGCGACATCGACTTCCTCGAAGCCGAGAGCGAGGTCGACGCGCTCCTTCTTGAGAGCCGGCTCGTGAAGGACGTGCAGCCCAAGTTCAACAGCGACCTCAAGGACGACAAGACGTTTCCGTATCTGCAGATCACGACCCACGAGGATTTCCCCCGGGTGGAGTTCACGCGCACGCCGCGACAGAAGGGCGTGAAGCTCTACGGGCCGTTCACGAGCGCCGGCAGCCTGCGGGGAGCGATCGTGGTGCTTCAGCGGATCTTCAAGTTTCGCACCTGCACGCTCGACATCGACGCCGACGACGAGCAGTGGCGATGGTTTCGCCCCTGCCTGCTGGCCTCCATCGGACAGTGCACCGCTCCGTGCAACCTGCGAATCTCGAAAGAGGACTACCGCAAGGACATCAACCGGCTGAAGACGTTTCTCGAAGGGGGTAAGAAGCGACTCCTCGAGGAGATGCGAGCCGACATGCTCGCCGCGTCCACGTCGCTCGCCTTCGAGAAGGCAGCCCGGCTCCGCGACGAAATCCGGCTCCTCGAAACGCTCGACCAGCGGGGCGACCTCGAGGAGAACGTGCAGCCTGAGGTGTTCCTCGTCGATCCGAAGAAGGGGCTTGCCGGCCTGGAGAAGGTGCTTGGCTTGAAAAAGACGCCCCGTGTGATCGAGGGCGTGGACATCGCCCACCTAGCCGGCGACGAGACCGTGGCCAGCCTCGTGCAGTTCATCGATGGGCTGCCGTTCAAGCCCGGCTACAAGCGGTATCGGATCAAGACGGTCGATGGCATCGACGACTTCAAGAGCATCCATGAGGTGGTCTCGCGGCGGTTCGCCAGGCTCGTGCGCGAAGGGCAGCCGCTGCCCGACATCTTCCTCGTGGACGGCGGCAAGGGCCAGCTCTCGGCGGCGCTCGACGCCCTCGAGTCGCTCGGGATCGAGCCACCGTGCATTATCTCGCTGGCGAAGCGCGAGGAGGAAATTTTCCTGCCAGGCAAGTCTGAGCCGCTGCGACTCTCCCGCGACTCCTTCTCGCTCCGGCTTCTCGAATACGTCCGCGACGAAGCCCACCGCTTCGCCCAACACTACCATCACCTGCTGCGGGGCAAGCGGTTCACTTCCGAGTAGCCGCAGCGCCGCCCCGAGAGCTGGAGCCGCAGAGTGGCACTCTGCGGAATGCGGCCGTGTGCAGACTGCCAGTCTGCACCTACAACCCGCCGGGCATGGGCGTCACCCCGAAGCCACCGATCGCAACACCGTGCCACCTTTGGGCTTGTGGCACGGTGGGCCGGGAGGCTCGCCCAGCACGGCCAGGAAAGCCGATTCCATTGGTATGATAGATATCTGTTCGACGGGAACGTTCTTCTGGGATCAGTGCCGCCCTCTCACGGAGTGCCCTGCCATGACCCGTCCACGTCTTGTCAGCCGCGGTCCTGTCACCCCCGGGCGTCGGGAGTTTCTCCAAGTCGGCTGCCTCGGCGGGCTCGGGCTCTCGCTCGGCTCACTGTTCCGCATGCAGGCGGCCCGGGCCGACGCGAAGTCTTTCCACCACTTCACCGGCACGGCGCAGAGCGTGATCCATATCTGGCTGCCCGGCGGCTGGGCCCAGCAGGAGACGTTCGACCCCAAGCCTCTCGCCCCACTCGAATACCGAGGCGAGATGGGCTCAATCGAGACGAGCCTCCCCGGCGTGCGGTTCAACGAACTGCTGCCGAAGACCGCGCAGATCGCCGATCGGATCACGGTCGTGCGGTCGATGACCCACGGCGAGGCGGCACACGAACGCGGCACGCACAACATGTTCACCGGCTATCGGCCCAGCCCGGCGCTCACGTATCCGAGCTTCGGCAGCGTGGTGGCCCATGAACTCGGGCCGCGCGACAGGCTGCCTCCGTACGTGTGCCTGCCCAACCTCCCCGCTCCCGACGCCGGCGCCGGCTACCTAGGGAGTGCTTACGGGCCGTTCACGCTCGGTTCCGACCCGGCCAATCCGGCCTTCACGGTCCGCGATCTCGCTCTCCCCGGCGGCGTAGATCCCCAGCGGTTCGCCACCCGGCAACGCTTGCGGGATGCCGTGGGCAAGCACTTCCAGCGGCTCGAAAATACGGCGAACCTTGCGGCGATGGACGAGTTTTACTCGCGTGCCTACGACCTCGTGAGCTCCGCACAGGCCCGCGCCGCGTTCGACATTCAGGCCGAGCCCGACACGGTGCGCGATGCATACGGTCGCAACGAGGCCGGACAGCGGATGCTGCTCGCCCGCCGGCTCGTGGAGTCGGGCGTGCGGCTGGTGACGCTCTCCTACGGCGGCTGGGACATGCATCAGAAAATTCGCGACGGGATCACGAAGACGCTGCCGCCCTTCGACCAGGCCTACGCCGCGCTGATTCGTGATCTCGAACGGCGTGGCCTTCTCGACACCACGCTCGTGATGGTGTCGAGCGAGTTCGGCCGCACACCGAAGATCAATCCCG
>JBMLMS010000102.1:0-4013 GCA_049243925.1 Pirellulales bacterium | reverse complement strand
GCAAATCCGAGTGAGCCGTAGCCTGGAGGGCGGAGGCGAACGTCCGGCGACGGGACATGGGGAGCCCGAAGCCGGCGCCCGTGTGAAACCGCTGGCTCCGATTGAGCGTCGTTATCACCTAGAGTTAGCCGTGACAGTCTGAAGCCTGTCCTACGCTCTGCGTTGCGGCGACTGCTCCAGCGGCAGCCTGGCCTGAGGCGATCACCTGCGGGATGCCGACGCCTTCATACGCGGCGCCCGCGAGGGCGAGGCCCGGCAGTGCGGTGAGCCGCTCGCGAATGACGGCCACTCGCTCGACGTGGCCCACGTGATACTGCGGCATCGCGCCTGCCCAACGGTCGATTTGCACGAGCCGCGGCGTGCCACGGGCGCCGATCACGTCGGCCAACTCGTGGCGCACGAGGTCGACGAGCGGCCCGTCGGGAAGCAGGGCTGTGTCGGGATCGAGCGCGCCACCCACGAACACCCGCACGAGCGCGTGGCCGGCCGGGGCCCGGCCCGGATACTTCGCGCTCGAGAAACTTACGGCCAGAATTTTGCGGCCGGCATTCCGCGGGATCACCACGCCCGCCGCATCGAGCGGATGGGCGATCGCCGACCGCTCGTAACCCAGCGACACGACGGCCGAGCCGGCGTATTCGATCGCGGCGAGCGCGGCGGCAAGCGGTGGGTCGATGGCGGCGACGAGGGAGGCGGCGAGCGGGGTTCGCGTGGCCACCACCACGCCTGCCGCCCGCAGCGGCGGCCCGCGGTCGCAGTCTACGATCCAGCCACCGCCGTCACGAACGAGGCGGGTGGCTCGAGCCGTGCGAAACTCGACGCCGAGCCTCGTGAGCCGCTCGGCGAGCGCCGTCGGCAGCACGGCCATGCCATCGACGAACGTCACGAACTGGCCGTAGCGGGCGCCGGCCCCTTCGCCGGCCCGGCCAGCAGTGCGGAGCCGGGCCTGCTCGCCCGCCGTGAGGCTGCCGGCGGAACGCTCCATCGCCAGGAAGTCGGGGCAGGCGGCGGCCATGCTCAAGCGGGCCGGGTCGGCGGTCCAGATGCCCGCCACGAGCGGTTGCACGAGCTGCTCGAAGGCCTCGCGGCCGAGGCGGCGCGTGGCGAAATGCTCGAGCGATTCGTCGCCGCCCGCGGAGCTGCGGCCTGGCACGAATCGTTCGGCGAGCACGCGGAGCTTGCCGAGCGGCGAGAGCAACGGCGACATGAGCACGGCGGACGGCCGCCCCGGCGCGAGCAGGCGAAAGCCCGGCGGCACGGGCACGGTGCGGCCGCGATGAAACACGAGTGCCCGACGCACCGTGGGATCGACGCCCACGAGGCTGGAGGTGAGGCCGAGCCGGCCGACGAGCGCGAGGCCCTCGGGGCGGGCGGCGAGGAAGTTGTCGGCCGAGCGCTCGATCAGCCAGCCATCATGCCGCACCGTGTCGAGCACACCTCCCGGCCGGCCCGCGGGCTCCACGAGCACGACGCGGCCGTGCCCCCGCTCGGCGAATGTTTCGGCCGCTGCCAGCCCGGCCATGCCCCCGCCGATCACGACGTACGTGGGAGCCGCGGCGGATGGATCGAGCGGTTGTGGAGCAGCCATGCACTTTGATTTTACTCGGCCGGCGGCACGGTGCGGCGGTCTGGGAAACCCAGGGGATTTCGCGAGGCCTGTCGACTGACGAAGCAGTCTCAACCTGGTCTGGATTCGGTGGGCGGGGAGGCCTACGTTCCCCGGCATCCCGGCCCGCGGCGCCGGATCGAGTCGTCAAGCCGCATCGAGTTGTGAAGTCGAGTCGTCAAGGAGGATATCCCGTGGCCATGCAGCGGTGCTCGCGAGCTCTCTTCGTGCGTTTTCTCGCCGCGGGTGCGGCAGCCGTCGTGTTGACCGGCTCCGCCTCGACCGCCGAGCCTCTCACACGCGACACGAAGGCCACGAAAAATCTGATCCCGCGGCCGCTCATGCGGCTTCCTGAATGGATCGAGTCGATCGGTGGCCGCGATCAGTCGCCGGCGAAACCCGCCATGCCCCCCGCGGCGCCCTCCACGACGGTGCTCACCGGCGGCTGGACCGAGCTGGCCGACGAAGCGGCCGCCAAGGCCGAAGGCTCGGCCAAGGAACCCGCCGGCGACTCCACGCCCGCCAGGACGACGCTCGGGCCGGAGACGAGCGTGCTCACGGCGGATGCAGACGCGGTGTCCGAGGCCGCCGACGCGCCGACGGAGGTCGCCCCCCAGAAAACCCGCATCGCCGTGGAAAGCCGGCCTATCCCGGCGAAGGACTCCGCTCCCGCCGACACGGCTGCCAGTCCCGCCGCCGCTCCCCCCGTGCCGCGTTCTCCGGCCGAAGCGCCGACGCTCGCGATCGATCCGGCGAGCTTCCGGGGCGTGCTGCCCGGCAAGACGACCCGCGAAGAGATCGAGACATCGTGGGGCCCCGGCGAGGCCTTCATCCGTGAAGACGACGTGAAGGGGCTGTTTTGGACGGTCGAGCCCTTCGAGCGGATCGAGGTCACGCTCGACGACGGCGTGGTCGACTCGATTCGCATCAAGCTCGCCGAGCCGGTAGCCCTCAAGCAGCTCGCCGCGCAGATGGAGATCGCCGACCTGCGCACCGTGTCGATTCTCGACGAAAACGGCGTGTCGATCGGCGAAGTGTTTCCGGAACGAGGCGTCGTGATCAGCGTGAAGCCGGGCACGCAGACGGCGCTGGCCGTGCTCCTCGAGCCCCTCGACCCCGAGCCCTTCGTGCTCCGCGCGGAAGGCGAGATCGACCACGCCTCGGCCTCGGCCGTCGCCGACCTGCAGTACGCGATCGAGATCGATCCCCGCCACGTGCGGGCCCATCGGCTGCTGCTCGCCCTGCTCTCCGAGCAAGGCCGCTGGGAGCAGGCCCTGGCGATCGCCGAAGCCGCCGAGAAACTTGATTCCGTCGACATCTGGACGCAGCTCAAGCATGCCGACGTGCTGCTCGCCCTCGGCCGCGCCGACGATGCGCGAAAGAAGGTGGATGCCGTACGCGAGCTCGACAGCGTGCCGCCGCTCGTGACCGCCCAGACGGCCCGCATGCTCGGCCGCGTCGAACTGGCCGCGGAGCCGGCCGACTATCAGAAGAGCGTCACCCACTTCGAAGAGGCGATTCGCAAGGCCACGCCGCTCGGCACGCACCAATCGAAGGCGATCCAGAAGGCCGCTCGCGAAGTGCTGCTGGATGCCCACCTCGGCACGGCCCTCGCGATCGCGCGGGGCACCTGGCAGCAGAAGGGCCGTGTGATCCCCAAATGGATCGCCCGCAGCGAAGGACTCGTGGGCGACGTCGATGCCGACAGCCCCGATCGGGCGCGGCTCGAGCTCGAACTGTGTCGTGGCGCCCTCGCCGTGGCCGCCAGCTCCGCCGAGGGCGTGGAGTCGCTCCCCTGGGTGAAGCGGCTGCTCGAGTCGCGGGAGAAACTCGACGACCAGGTGCAAGACTCGTGGCGGCGGCGGCAGATCGACTGGGAGGTGGGGCTCGGCCTCGCCGACGCGATCGACGCCAGCCTGAAGCGGGGCGATGCGTCCGACATGCTCGAAAACGCCACGCTCACCGCCGCCTATCTGGAGCGAGGCGCCGAACAGCGCGAGCTCACCGATGCCGATCGCCGGCGAATGGGCGACCTGCTCTTCCGGATCGGCATTCTGCACAGCCTCCAACAGGGCGCCCACGCGACCGCCGTGACCTGGTTCGACAAGGTGGTGCCGCTGTGGGACGGCAACTCGACCTTCAAGACCCAGGGCGATGCCGGCCGGCTCGGCGAGTCGTTCGTGAGCATGGCGATCTCCTACTGGCAGGTCGAGCGCCGCGACGACGCCCTCACCCTGAGCCGCAAGGGCGTGGACATGATGGTGGAGGCCGTCGACCTCCAGCAGCTCGAAGAGCGATCGCTCGCCGTGCCCTACGGCAACCTCTCGACGATGTACGCCGAGCAGGGCAACGACGAGCAGTCGAAGACCTACGCCGAAATGGCCAGCCGCGCCGAGGCTGCCGAAAC
>JBMLMS010000101.1:0-1864 GCA_049243925.1 Pirellulales bacterium | reverse complement strand
TCCCTTCGTCTGCGCGTGCCCACCGACCGACTCCGCCGAAAGTCCTGAGCGCCTAAGCGTTTGCGAGACGGTACGGGGTAGGCCCGAGCCGGTACGCCCGCAACCCGCCAGTTCCGAATGCGGGTGGTGACACCAGCCCTTCGGGAGAGTCATGCATTACGAGCTGAAGCCTGTCCTCCAAAGGGGTGTGGAGAGCCCGGAGCCGTCGGGTGCGGGTTTGGTCTGGGCCGGGAAACAGGCCGTGTCGGTCCGGCGTGTTTGCCGGTGGGGCGGTGTCGTGGTAGGTTTTCATCATCGAAACAGGTGTTCACGACCCTTCGCGGATGGCGGTGGGCGGATTTCACGAGGAGTGAGAGTGGCTTTTGAATCATGGGGCGGGCGGCCGGCGGAGCCGGGATCGCCTGCCGGATCGGATGCGGGGTCTGCGACTGAATCGCAGGGCACCCAGGCTCATGCGGCCGATGCGGCTGCGGGCAGTTTTCACACGCTCGGGCTCTCGGCGGCCACGCTCGCCGCAGTCGACCGGGCTGGCTACACCACGCCCACGCCGGTGCAGGCAGGGTTGATTCCGCGGGCGCTCGCGGGCGTCGATGTGCTCGGCCAAGCCCGCACAGGCACGGGCAAAACTGCTTCGTTCGTCCTGCCGATCCTCGAGCGGGTGATGCAGCCCGGGCGGGGAGGCGGGCCACGGGCCCTGGTGCTCGTGCCCACGCGTGAACTCGCCGTGCAGGTGCGAGATGAGTTCGAGAAACTCGCGCACGGCACGAAGATCCACTGTGTGGCCGTCTATGGCGGCAAGCCGATCAAGGGGCAGATCGACAAACTCGCGAAGCACCCGGCCGTGGTGGTCGGGACGCCAGGCCGTGTCCTCGACCACATGAGTCGGGGCACGATTTCTCTCTCCGCCCTTGAGATCGTCACGCTCGACGAAGCCGATCGGATGCTCGACATCGGGTTTCGCCCCGACATCGAAAAGATTCTGCGGCGCTGTCCCGACAGCCGGCAGACGCTCCTGCTCTCGGCCACGGTTCCTCCGCCGGTGCAGACGATCGCCACGCGCTACATGCGCGATCCCGAGATCCTCGACTTTTCGACGGGTGAAATCGCGGTCGAGACGATCGAGCAGGCATATTTCACGGTGGATCCCACGCGCAAGTTCGATCTTCTCGAGAAACTGCTCGAGCGGGAAAATCCGCGGCAGGTAATCGTGTTTTGCCGCACGAAGCGCGGCACCGACAAGATTTTCGAACGGCTGTCACGGCGGCGGAGCCGCAGCAATGCGGGCAATTCCGAAGAGATCGCGTGCATCCACGGCGACCTGGCGCAGAGTGTGCGCGATCGGGTGATGAAGCAGTTTCGCGAAGGTGCCGTGAAGGTGCTCGTGGCCACCGACGTGGTGGGGCGGGGCATCGACGTCTCCAGCCTGTCGCACATCGTGAATTACGACATCCCGGAATTTTGTGACGACTACGTGCATCGTGTCGGCCGCACCGGCCGCATGGGCCGCGAGGGCGTGGCCTACACGTTCGTGGCCCCCGACGAGGGGCCTCAGCTCACACGGATCGAGATGCGGATCGAAAAGCTGCTCAGGCGCGACGAGATCGCAGGCTTCGAGGCGTTCGACCGTCGGCCCCAGGCTTCGCTGACGGTGCGCGTCGGCATGGAGGCGGCCGCCGAAGCACCGGCCGAGCCGGAGCCCGAAGCGGCGAAGAAGCCGCCAGCGGCCGCGCTGCTCGGAAAAGGTCGGGCACCCAAGCGATTCCGCAGGGCTTTGTAGGGGCTACCCGAGGTCACAGCATCGCCGGTTCGGGGGCGGCAAAAGTCGCCGCTGCGCGGTCTTTCAGATTGTCGCGTGGGCCGCGGC
>JBMLMS010000100.1:0-7750 GCA_049243925.1 Pirellulales bacterium | reverse complement strand
GTGCGACAGCAGGCGACGACGACGGGCGTGGTGTCGGCCGAGCGGCGTGTCAGGGTCATGCCGAGACCTCGGCGGTGAAGTGGCCGCCCGTGCGGGCGAGATCGAGGAGCCGCGGTGTGGGATGCATGCGCGGGCCGAGGTCGGCGAGCGGGGCGAGCCGCCGCACGATCTCGGCGGCGCCCAGCGAATCGGCCCAGGCGAGCACACCGCCGCGAAAGGCCGGAAACCCAAGTGCGTGGATCACGGCGAGATCGATATCGCGGCCATCGCGCACGAGCTCTTCATCGAGCACTCGCGTGGCCTCGAGCACCATCGGCAAGAGCAGGCGATCGGCGATCGTGCGATCGCTCGTGTCGCGGCCTGGGAGGGCATAAGCCGCCACGAGCGCCGGCACGCCGTCGTCGGGCCGGGCGGGCTTCGCCTGTTGCCCGGCCTTCGTGTCGTAGAGATAGAACCCGGCCCCCGTCTTGCGGCCGAGGCGGCCCGACTTCACGAGCGCCGGGATCACGGGAGACGCCTCGATGCGGTCGCCGTAGGCGTCGTCGAGCACGAGCCCGGCGTAAAACGCCGTGTCGAGGCCGATCATGTCGTAGAGCTCGAGCGGGCCCATCGGCATCCCGAACGCCCGGGCCACGCGGTCGATCCGCCGCGGCTCGACCCCTTCGCGCAGCATCTCGACCGACTCGTGGAGATAGGGCATCAACAGCCGGTTCACGAGGAAGCCCGGGCTGTCGCGGACGACCACGGGGCACTTGCCGAGCCGCTTGGCATGGGCCACCACGGTGGCGATCGTGGCGTCGCTCGTGGCGGGCCCGCGCACCACTTCTACGAGCGTCATGCGGCGCACTGGATTGAAGAAGTGCATGCCGCAAAACCGGGCCGGGCGGTCGAGCGCGGTGGCGAGCTTCGCGATCGGATTGGTGGACGTGTTGGTGGCGATCACGGTGTCGGGGCCGACGGCCCGCTCGATCTCGGCGAGCACCTGCCGCTTGACGTCGGTGCGCTCGAGCACGCTCTCGATCACGAGGTCGGCGGATGCGAGCGCAGAGATGTGCGTGGCGGTGCGGAGGCGGCCGGCGAGGCTGATCGCCCGCGCCGGGTCGGTGCGTTTCGTGGCCCGATCCCAGGCCGCTTCATCGAGAATGCCGGACGCAACCCGCTCGATCGCCTCGGGGCTCACGTCGACGAGCATGACACCGCACCCGTGCCGGAGGTGGCTGGCGGCGATCCCCGCTCCCATGATGCCGGCGCCGATCACGGCCGGGTGCTCGATATGCGTGGCCGGCACGGTGTCGGCATCCGGCTCGCCATCGACGCGGCCCACGCCCGGGTCGCGACGGTTGCGCTCGCCGAGTCGGAACACGCGCACGAGCTGCCTGGAGACGTCTCCCGTGGCGAGCCTGGCGAACGCCGCCGATTCGAGCCCACCCGCCGCCGCCAGATCGGCTCCGGCGCCGGCGAGGATCGTGTGGAGGATGGCTGGCGGCGCGGGATAGTGGCCGCCGGTCCGCCCGAGGATCACGGCCGACGTCACTGCTTCGAGGAACGCCCGCTCCTCGGCCGCAAGCACGATGGGCTCGGCGAGACGCCGCCGGCGGGCATGATGGCCGGCGCGGGCGATTTCGTGTTCCAGAAGTCGACGAGCCGATTCGAGCGCCTCTTCGGGGGAGACGCAGGCATCGACGATGCCCAGCCGCCGGGCCGCTTCGCCATCGACAGGCTCGCCTCCGGCGGCAAACTCGACGGCCGGGCCCGGGCCGATCAGCCGCGTCAGACGCACCGTGCCGCCCCAGCCCGGGAGCAGCCCGAGCTTCACTTCGGGAAGGCCGAGCGACGTGTGAAATGCCGTGGTGGCGATGCGATAGTCGCACGCCAACGCGAGCTCGAGGCCCCCGCCGAGGCAGACGCCGTCGATCACCGCCACGCTCGGCCACGGCGCCGCGGAGAGCCTGCCGAAGAGGTCGCGGCCCGCCGAGCAGAGCCGCTCGATCTCGGACGGTGGCTTCGTCGGCAGGGCCTCCAGCCGGGCGATGTCGGCCCCGGCGAAGAACGATCCCGCGAGGCCGGAACAGACCACGACGCCGCGGGGCGGGGGGCCGCTCGCGAGGCTCTCGAGGGCGGCGGCGAGATCGCGCAGCACCTGCTCGGTGATCACGTTTTGGCGGTGGCCGGAAACGAGAAACGAGACGAGCGCGATGCCGTCGGGCTGACGTTCGACGGTGACGGTGGGGAGGTCCCTGCCTGCAGCCGGCATCGCGCTGGTTCCGTCTCGTGCGTTTCCCGGGCGGTTCGCTTGCCTGGATCGGGAAAACCGCTAGTGTATCGGGAGTTTTCCCGGGCCCCAGTCCGGGCCATCCCACACGGAGGGCAGGGTCGGCCATGCAGCATGCCACCACGATGACCGCGCCGCGCGACGCCGCAGGCACAGGGCCGGGTTCCGGGTTTGCCATGCGGGCGTGTCTATGGGGCGTGCTCGTCGCGCTCGGGGTGTGCGGTCGCCTCTGGCAGCCGGGCTGGAACGTCACCCCGATGGCCGGCGTGGCGATCGCCGCCGGTGCGGTGTTCCCGAATCCGCTCGTGGCGGCCAGTGTGCCGCTCGTGTCGCTGGCAGTCGGCAATCTCGTGCTGCCCGGCTACGGGAGCCTGGCAATGGCGGCTGTGGTCTTCGCCGCGACGGCCTGGCCGGTGCTGCTCGGCCGGCTCGTCATGCTCGGCGAAGGGCGGAAGTCGTTTCGTTGGGGGGCCGCGGCGGGCAGTGCACTCGCCAGTTCGCTCGTGTTTTTCCTGACCACGAACCTCGCCCACTGGTGGCTGACGCACGATTATCCGCATACGGCGGCCGGCCTCGTGGCGTGCTACGCGGCGGCGCTGCCGTTCTATCGGTGGATGCCGGTGGGCGACGTTGCCTGGACGATCGGCATTCTCACCGGACTTTCGGCAGCCATCGCAGCCCTGCGGGCCTCCCGCAACACCGTGGCGGCTTGACTGTCGGCCTCCATGCCGCAGAATGCAGGGGAAGTTGATCCCTCAGTGATCCACGCCGCGGGAATGGCGGAATTGGCAGACGCGCCAGGTTGAGGGCCTGGTGGTAGTAATACCGTGCAGGTTCAAGTCCTGTTTCCCGCATTTCAATCGAGATCGGAATGAGTACGACGCCAGACGCGGCACCTTCCGGTGCAGATGATGCAGCAGGGGAACAGCAGGCGGCCCGGCGGATAGCGATCGGTACGCAGCGGGCCGGCGTGACAGCGCCGAAACTCCCGCCGCGGCACCAGTATGTGGTGCCCTCGCAACCGGCTCCCGCTGCGGAATCGCCGGCTGAGGCACAGGCGCCTGCGGCCGCGGCCGCGTCTGCGCCCGATCACTCCGGCGATGTGAAGCCCGCCGGAGACAAGAAGCCCCGGCGGGAGCGGCGCGGAGGTGGCGATCGGAAGCCGTCGTTCACCGATGTTTTGCCCCCGTCGAAGCGGGTGGCGGTGCCGAATCTTCGCGGCGCGCTCGAGGATGACCTCGAGGAAGACTTTCTGGCGGCGCTCGAGGGTGTGGCCGTCGACGACCTGCTCGTGGGCAGCGTGCCGTCCAAGGCCGAGGCTCCGCTCGATCCGGGCGCCCGGGTGACCGGCACTGTCGTCAGCGTCGGTCACGACACGGCCTTCGTCGATCTTGGTGGTCGCCGGCAGGGGGCGCTCAAGCTCGTGGGTCTCGACGACGTGCCGAATGTCGGTGACGTGCTCAATCTTTCCGTGGGCACCCGCAACGACGACGACGGGCTCTACGACGTGGCCCCGGCCAACCGGGCGGTGGCCGTGGAAGACTGGTCGCAGCTCGAAGCGGGGATGATCGTCGAGGCCCGCGTGACGGCTGCCAACAAAGGCGGCCTCGAATGCGAGGTGGCGGGGCTCCGCGGCTTCATGCCGGCGAGCCTCGTGAGCCCGTGGCGCGTGGAAAACCTGGAAGAACTGGCCGGCCAGACGCTCGAGAGCCTCGTCACCGAGATCGTGCCGGCCGCGCGGCGGCTCGTGCTCTCGCGGCGGGCGGTGATCGAGCGGCAGGCGGCCGACGCCCGCGCGACGATGCTCGAGACGCTCGAAGTGGGCGACGCGCTCGACGGCATCGTGCGCAGCGTGCGCGACTTCGGCGCGTTCGTCGACATCGGCAACGGTGTCGAGGGGCTCGTGCACGTCAGCCAGCTCTCGTGGGATCGCGTGGAGAATCCGGCCGACGTGCTGCAGCCCGGCCAGAAGGTGCGGGTGGTCGTCAAGAAGATCGATCGCCAGACGGGCAAGATCGGCCTCTCGGCCCGCGATCTCATCGAGAGCCCGTGGAAGCACGCGGCCGAGAAATATCACGTGGGCGCCACGGTCAAGGGTGTGGTGAGCCGCATCGCGCAGTTCGGGGCCTTCATCAAGCTCGAGCCCGGTGTCGAGGGGCTCGTGCACGTGTCGGAACTCGCGCACCGCCACGTGCGCAGCGTCGGCGACGTCGTCAAGGAAGGTGAGCCCGTGGAGTGCCGCGTGCTCACGTGCGACCCCGACGAGCAGCGGCTCTCGCTCTCGATCAAGGCGCTCGCCACGCGGCCGGCAGCGGCTGGTTCGGCTACGCAGGAAGAGGCTGAGGAAGCAGTCGAGGAGGCCGCACCGCCTGTCACGAAGAAACACACGGGACCGCTCAAGGGCGGCTTGGGCGGCCAGTCCGACGGCGCCCGCTTCGGCCTCACCTGGTGAGCGGGTCGGATTCCGTCGCCCTGATCCTCGCGACGCGCGTCATGACAGCCCGTGCGAATGCATGCATGCGTTCGTCGAGAAACCAGTGGGCATTGAAGGCCGGTTCCTCGGCGTAGCCGCGGCAGGTCTTGTGCGTCGCGGCGACGCCGGCGTCGATCCGGGCCAGGCCGTGCTCGATGGCGTAGGCCTTGGGCCGATGACAGCCGAGTTCGAGCATGAGGTCGCGCACGGACGCCATCGCGCTCCACGGCAATCTGAACAGCGTTTCGCTGTCGCGCAGACCGAATCCGCCAGCTACGAAACGGCCGGCGTCGAAGGCCGCTTCGAGCACGATGGCCCCCGGCATCACGGCGACGAGCTCGTGGAACATCGCCTCGGGAAGCCAGGCAGGGCTGCCGTGCCGGGTGCACACGCTCCGAAATCCTTCGTAAAAGTCAGAAACGAGCGGCGGGGTGATCTCGTGGCCGTGCAGTGTGCGCACCTCCAAGCCGAGCCGGCGAAAGCTCCGCCCCTCGACGAGCGCCTGCCGCCGTTTGCGCGCGGGAAGCGTGGCGAGGTACTCATCAAACGTTGCGTGGCCGGGGTTGTGCCAGATGTTGCGGAGTTCATGGGTGATGAGTGCTCCATGCCGCTCGAGCGCCGCCGCGGTGGCAGCATCGACCTGCATCACGTTGACAACCTTGGACAGGTTCCAGCGCCCGGCGATCGTCTGGAGCACATCGACGAATGTCTTGTGCATGGCGTCGACGGGTATGCCCGGCCGCACGAGGAGTTTCGGACCCGCCACGGGATGCAACGGGATCCCCACCTGAAACTTCGGCCAGGCGAACCACCCGGCCGCCGCCGCTGCGTTGAGCCAGCCATGTTCCGGCCCATATTCGCGCCACGTGCCCGTCTTGAGCATCGCCGGTGCGCAGGCCACCAGCCCATCGGACTGCGTTTTCAGCACGAGATACTTCGGCACGATGCCCACATCCGGCCCGACGCTGCCCGTGCGCTCGAGAGCCAGGAAAAACGCATGCTGCAGGTGCGGGCTCGGGCCCGCGCAGCGATTCCAGGAGGCCGCGTCGATCTCGTCGATGGAGTCGCGCAGCGAGTAGTCGAACACCACCATCGTTGACACGCGGTCAGGCCGGCACGAGCACCGGCTTGCCGACCCAGGGTACGAGGGCCTGGGGCACCTTCACTGAGCCGTCGGCCTGCTGGTGATTCTCGATGATCGCGATGATCGCCCGGCTGATCGCGATCGCCGTGCCGTTGAGCGTGTGCACGAAGTGCGTGCCTTTTTCGCCGGGCTTCTTGTACCGGACCGCGAGCCGGCGGGCCTGGAAGTCGGTGCAGTTCGACGTGCTCGTCACTTCGCCCCACTCGCCGGCCGTGCCGCGGCCCGGCATCCAGGCCTCGAGGTCGAACTTGCGATAGGCGGGGCCGCCGAGATCGCCTGACGCGGTGTCGATCACGCGGTAGGGGATGTCGAGTCCGTCGAACAGCCGGCATTCGAGATCGAGGAGCAGGTTGTGCATCGCATCGCTCTCCTCGGGCTTCGTGAAGGCGAACATCTCCACCTTCGTGAACTGATGCACGCGGTAGAGGCCGCGGGTGGCCTTGCCGTGGGCCCCGGCCTCGGTGCGGAAGCAGTGGCTGATGCCGCAGATCTTGAGCGGCAGTTCGTCGGCCTCGAAGATCCGCTCGTGAAATGCGCCGCCGAGCGTGATCTCGGCCGTGGCGACGAGCGAGAGGTCGGTGCCGGTGATCGAGTAGATCTGCGTCTCGTTGCCACGCGGCATGAAGCCCGTGCCCTCGAGGATCGTGTCGCGGGCGAGATCTGGCGTGGTCATCACCGTGAAGCCTTCACGCATCAAGAGGTCGATCGCGTAGCGCTGCAGGGCCAGCTCCAGCAGCACCGCATCGTTCATGAGGAAGTAGAAGCCGTGGCCCGCGACGCGGGCGCCCGCCTCGAAGTCGAAGAGTTTCAAGTGCTCGCCGAGCGCGACATGATCGCGGGCCGGAAATGCAAATGTGGGCAGCGGCGTCTTGCCGCGCTTGATTTCGACCGCGGCATCCTCGCCACCGACCGGGGCGGCTGGATGGGTGAGGTTGGGGATCTGCCGGAGGATCTCGTCTGACTCGGCCGCGATCTGCCCGAGACGCCCCTCGATCGCCCCCACCTCTTCGCGGAGCCGGCGGCCCTCCGCCTTGCGAGCCTCCCGCTCGGCCGCGTCGGCAGCCGTGGCGATCGACTTGCTCACCAGCCCGGCCTCGTGGTTGAGCCGGTCGACGTCGGCCTGGAGGTGCCGCCGGAGCTTGTCGAGCTCCGCGAACCGGGCCACGTCGGCGGACGCGCCGCGGTTGCGGCAGTTGGCGGTGACGAGATCGACATTGTCGGCGACGAAGCGGCGGTCGAGCACGGGGCGATCCTCCGGGGGGAGCGGTGAATATACTGTGACGGAGCCATGTCCGAAGCCGCCAGCGCCGCCGTCGCCGAACCAGTCGAAAGCATCGCCGTCGCACCCCCTGCGCCGGCCGAGAAGCCCACGGCCCGCGATCAGCCGCAGCGGCAGCCGCGGTATCACGTCGTGCTCTGGAACGACGACGATCACACGTTCGAGTACGTGATCGCCATGCTCAAGCAGCTGTTCGGCCATCCGCCGGAAACGGGCTTCAAGCTCGCCAAAGAGGTCGACGCGAAGGGCCGCGTCGTCGTGCTCACGACGACCAAGGAGCACGCCGAACTGAAGCGGGACCAGATCCACGCCTTCGGGGCCGACAAACTCATCGCCCGCTCGAAGGGCTCGATGTCCGCCTCGATCGAGGCCGAATGACACTCGGCGTTGGCTTCGGGCTCCCCCGGACCGCATGTGGGGCAAGCGTCCCGCTTGCCACGTGTGATCCGACCGTGGAGCAACAGATAACATCCCGCAATCGGAGCCGGCGGTAGGCATGCTCGACTCCGGTCGTGTTGAGAGTACATGACTCGTGGGTTTTGCTCAGGCGCCGATAGTCCTCAACGACTCCCTGCGTCTGCG
>JBMLMS010000099.1:2089-6065 GCA_049243925.1 Pirellulales bacterium | reverse complement strand
GGCATGGGCATGGGCATGGGCATGGGCATGGGCATCGTGCCGTGATCATGGCCCCCCGGCTGGGTCTGGCCGATCGATGTCTGGTAGCCGTCGGTGGCTTGGCCTGCCGGGGCGGTCGGCGTCAGCAGCGATGCCCGGCTGGCGAGCGTGAAGTGCTCGGCAGGGTGGCCAAACGGCACCTCCAGCTGGTCCTCCACGATCTGGTCGTGATGGAATTCGACGTTCCCCGGCACGAGTTGGGCCTTGGTCACGCCCACGAGCAGGATGCTCTGGTTGGTGGGCAGGACGGAGATCGACAGGCCCTCGGCCGTATCCGTCACCGAGAGCCGCTCGCGGGTGCCGAAGTAGAGGAAGCTGAGCTTCATCGTGGCGGGGTTGAAGCCCTCGATCCGCTGCCGGACCCCATATTCGTGCGACCGCACGTAGACCGTGCTGCCGTCCCGGGGGCCGATGCCCTGCTCCCAGGAGACCACGCCGCCGATGTCCTGACGCAGGTGCTCGTTTTGGACGACGCCGAAGTTGGCCATCGTGAGGTCGCGGTAGCTGATGCCGCGCAGCACCTGAAACTCGGGCGTCGATGCCCACGGATTGACGATCGCCACCTCGCCGGTCTCCGTCTTGGCGATGATCAGGTTGTGGACCGACACGTCAGCGAAGTCGAGGCGGTCGCGGGAGGGATCGAACCCAACGATGTCAGCGGCCGCCGGGTTGACGAGGAACACACGGCCGGTGGTGCCGTCGACTGGGGGCGGGGTCGGGGTGGGGGTTGGCGTCGGGGTCGGGGTCGGCGTTGGCGTCGGCGTCGGCGTGGCCACCCCGCTGCCGACGAGCGTGATGTTGCGGAGCACTGCCGCGCTGCCGCCGGGGGTGGCGGTGAAGCCGAAGGTGGTCGAGCCGCCGGCTGCGAGCGCGCCGTTCCAGGCCTCGTTGCGCACGGTGTAGCGGCTGCCCGATCGACTCGCGATCACACCATTCCAAAGCGTGGTGATCTGGCCGTCGAAGTCGAACGTGACGGTCCAGCTGCCATACGCTGTGCTGGTCGTGTTGCGAACCGTCACGTCGCCGTTGAAGCCGCTGCCCCAGTCGCTCGCGACCGCAAACTGAACTGCCGAGGATGGTGTTGGGGCGGAAGTTGGCGCGGGGGCAGGCGGAGTTGAAGGCGCGGGCACGGGGGTGGGCGCGGGTGCAGGATCATTGTTGGCGATCGTGACAGTGCCGGTTGGGTCGGCGATCGTTGCCCGCGTCGGCGACGAGAGGTTGATCGAGAAGGTCTCGTTCGGCTCGTAGGTGCGGTCTCCCTTGATTGCGATCAGCACCCGCCCGGTGGTCGTTCCGGCGGCAAACGAGAGACTGCCGGCCTTCGCCACGAAGTCGCTGCCGGCGGTGGCGGTGCCGTTGGCTGTCGCAAACCGCACGCTCACCGTGGTTGACGCGGGCTGCGAGAGCCGCAGGGTGATGGCCGCGTTTTTCGTACCGGCGTCACCTTCCGTGATCGTGACGTCGTCGATCGAGATCGACGGGGGAGTGACGGCCATCATCGACCGTGGCTCGAGGGTTTCTGACGACAGGCTGTGGCCAGTCTGTTTGAGGGCGGCCGCCGTCCGCCGGGCAAGGCCGCGGCGAAGCTGCCGCGAGGAGAAGCGAAACCAGTCGAGGTTGAAGAGATCGTTGCCGGTGCCACCATTCATGGGATGTCCCCTTCGCTTTCTGCGTTTGCCCCAGCCGCTGCAATCTATACGGCTTGGAAACGGTCGCCGGACAGCGGTGCGATACGCGACGGGTCTACGGCGACCGCCCCAGCGATCGAGGGGGAAAGCGTTTGGTACTGGAAAAATAGGGGTCGCCACCCACGGCATTCATCCGGCGTTCATCCTCCGTTCATCGTCGGTTCATTCGCCGTCCATGGCGGGAGAAAAAATCGGTGGAAAAAATGACCCGTCGGCGACAGGACACTTGGCACGGCGCTACCCCCGTTTGACACACTCCAGGAAAACAATCGGGGGCTGCTCCAGGAAGGGGCGCCAATAATCGCTGCCGTGCTGCTCGATGCCCTCGTTGGAGATGCGCGGAGCATGCCAGCGAAGTTCGCCGAGGCCGGCTGCACGGAGCGCTGCCTCAAGGGTGGACTTCTTCAAGTGATAATTCGTCACTTCGATCGTGGTATCCGGCAGATGAAAACTCCAGACGATCGGCGTTCCTTCCACCAGCGATCCGCCGAGCCGCTTGGTATACCCATAGCCACTGCCCGCCTCAAAGTTGGACGGAGGATCGTCGGGGTTGTTGTTGACCGTGACGAAGCGACCGCCAGGCTTGAGGCTGCGTGAGATCGCCTGACACATGGCGTTGAGTTCATCGACGGTGCTGGCGTAGTTGAGTAAGTATGCGGCGAAAACCAAGTCCAGCGAAGCCCGATAGTCGATCGACTGAGCATCGCCGACTCGATACTCGATCGCGAGCCGATCGGACTGCTCCTGCTCTCGTGCGAGGTCGATCATCTTCGAAGAAAGATCGATGCCGCATACATCTTCGGCTCCGAGGCGCCTCAGCAATCGCGTGTAATAGCCTTCGCCGCACGCCAAATCGATGGTGCGCAGGCCTTGAATCGGACCGAGGATCTGCAGCAGTGTGGCGCGCTCGATGTGGGTTCTCCATGGCTGCAGCTTCGATGCTTGGTATTCCTTCGCGATCTGGTTGTAGTCCGTTGTCATCGATCTGATCCTTGTTCCAGTGAAGGGTGGGTGGCGATGGAGAGATGGCAGTGTTGGCGCTGCCCCGGCCGCTCGTCACCGGTCAAATGCGTGCGGAAGTGCCGTTGACCGTCCTGTCCTTTGACCAAGCACGTTCGACGATCTTCATCTGATCGTCAGTGGAGGATAATCCCACTGGCATCCTCAGAACGTTTAGGTTCGGCAGTGAATAGATGATTCCTGCAGTAGTCATGCTGTTTAAGAGGCGGTTCGAGAACGAAGATACACGTGCCAAACCCGCATCATTCGGAACATCACTCAATGGCTTTGCAAGAGGCATCAGGATGGCGAAACTCAGACGAGCTGCCGCCGCCTTCACGTGTCGGACAAGCCGCACGGTTTGAGGATCGATGTTCTCCTGACGTCGCATGAGAACGAGCCAAATATCCAAGAGGTCGGCTTCCCAACGGTCAGCGACAAAGCTGTCAGTTTTCGAATACTCTGCTTCGCGGCGCTTTGCCCAGTCGAAGAAGCTCTCCTGCCATCTGCCGAGTGCCGCTTTGACCTCCTCTTGGGGCGCGGATTGACTGCGAAGTTGATCCAGTTTCTTCTGCGCGCCAAAAAGAACGCCCAGACCCTCTTCGATCATGGGAATCGCGTATTTTTCCGAAATGGCTTTTGCAAGCGTGGTCTTGCCCGAAGCATTCGGTCCACTGATCGCGATCCTCAAGGTATTGTTGTGCATGGTGACGTCGTCCCCGTTTCTTGATCCATCCGGGATGTGAGGTTTTTTAACCTTTGCATCACCAGAAAGGGTAGGTTTGTTGGATGTCCGCCACACCCGCAATCCGACTATGCGCCGAGGCCTTCGGCACCTTTTGCCTCGTGTTCGCCGGCACCGGAGCGGTGGTCGTGAACGAGGTGACGGGTGGCGGCGTCACCCACGTGGGCGTGGCCCTCACGTTTGGGCTGATCGTGACGGTGCTGGTGTATGCCCTGGGCAATGTCTCGGGGGCCCACCTCAATCCGGCGGTCACGATCGGCTTGTGGTCTGCGGGGAGGTTTTCACGGCCGCTCGTGCTGCCCTATGTCGCGAGCCAGTGCCTCGGGGCGATCGGTGCCAGCCTGATGCTCCGGCTCTTGTTTCCCGAGAGTGCGACGCTCGGAGCGACGCTCCCCGCTGGCAGCGTGGTCCAGTCGTTCGTGCTGGAAGCGATCCTCACGCTCCTGCTGATGGTCGTGGTGTTGCGCATGGCGGAGGCGAGCCGTGCGGAAAAACCCTTCGCCGG
>JBMLMS010000099.1:0-1989 GCA_049243925.1 Pirellulales bacterium | reverse complement strand
GAATGAAACGGCTCTTGTTCGTGTGCGTGGAAAACTCGAACCGCAGCCAGATGGCCGAGGCCTTCGCCCGGATTCACGGCAAGGGGGCGATCGAGGCGGCAAGCTCCGGATCGCGGCCATCGGGCCGGATCAACCCGAAGGCGATCGCCGCGATGCAGGAACTGGGCTACGACCTCACGACCCACGCATCGAAGGGGCTCGAGGCCTTCAATGGCCAGACAGTTGACGTGGCCGTTACGATGGGATGCGGCGACGAGTGCCCGCTCGTGGTCGCGGGCCGACGCGAAGACTGGCAGATTCCCGATCCGCGCGACATGACCCCCGAGCAGTTTCGGGGCGTGCGGGATCTGATCGAGCGGAAGGTGCGCGAACTGCTCGCGTCCCTCGATGAAACTTCCTGAAAGGCAGCCCATGACGGTCAAGGAATTCAAGGCACTGCTCGCCGCCCATCCTGGCGCGAAGATGCACTGGATGCTGCCCGACAAGTCGTTCGTGCCGCAGCACTACCACATCACTGAGGTGGGGCGGGTGCAGAAAGACTTCATCGACTGCGGCGGCACCGTCCGTTCGGGTGCGTCGTGCCTGCTCCAGATCTGGGTGGCGGACGACACCGACCATCGGCTCGAAACGACGAAGCTGGCGACGATCATGAAGGTGGCCGAGGCCGTGCTGCAGAGCGACGACCTGCCCGTCGAGGTCGAATATGAGGAGGGCACGATTTCGCAGTATCCAGTCGGTGGGGCGGAAGTCACGCCGGCCGGGCTACTCCTGTATCTCGGCACCAAGCACACCGCCTGCCTCGCGCCGGAAAAGTGCGGCGTGGATGGCAGCGGGTGCCGCTGATGCCACTCGTCACGCTCCGCGATCTGTCGCTGCGGTTTCGCGGGCCGCCGCTGCTCGACGCCGTCACGTGCCACGTCGAGGCGGGGCAGCGAATCGGCCTCTTGGGCCGTAACGGCGCCGGGAAGACGTCGTTGCTGCGACTGCTCGCAGGTGTGATCGAGCCCGACGGCGGCGCGGTGGTGTATGCGCCGGGGGCGCGGGTCGCCCTCCTGCAGCAGGACGTGCCCCAGGACCTCGCCGGCCCCGTGCGCGAGGTCGTCGCCACCGGCCTGCCCGCTGGGCCGGACGCTGAGTCGGCCTGGCAGCGCGAGCAGGCCGTCGAGCAGATGCTCGGGCGAATGTCGCTCGATGGAGCTGCTGCCTTCGAGGCGCTCTCGGCGGGGATGAAGCGCCGCGTGCTGCTCGCGCGGGCGGTCGTCGGGCAGCCCGACCTCCTCTTGCTCGACGAGCCGACGAATCACCTCGACATCGAGGCGGTGGAGTGGCTCGAGGCGTTTCTGGGCCGGTGGCGGGGTACGCTCGTGTTCGTCACCCACGACCGCACGTTTCTCCGGCACATGGCCGACCGGATTCTCGAGATCGACCGCGGCCGAATCTTCGACTGGTCGTGCGACTACGACACCTTTCTCGTGCGGAAGGAGGAGGCCCTCGCCGCGGAGGAAAAACAAAACGCCCTGTTCGACAAGAAGCTCGCGCAGGAAGAGGTCTGGATTCGGACGGGCATCAAGGCCCGCCGCACGCGGAACGAGGGCCGCGTGCGGGCCTTGGAGGCGCTGCGCCGGGAGCGCAGCGAGCGGCGGGATGCGGTCGGCCGCGTGAAACTCGAGATCCAGGAGGCCGACCGCAGCGGGGCGCTCGTGGCGGCGCTTGAAGGCGTGTCGTTTCTGCGCGGCCCGCGGGCGATCATTCGTGATCTTTCCACGGCCGTGATGCGGGGCGATCGGATCGGCATCATCGGCCCCAACGGCTCGGGCAAGACCACGCTGCTCAAGCTGATGCTCGGTGAACTCGCGCCCTCGGCGGGGTCCGTGCGGCTCGGCACCAACCTGCGGATCGCGTTCTTCGATCAGCTTCGCGACAGCCTCGACGACGAGAAGACCGTGGCCGACAACGTGGCCGACGGCTACGAGACGGTGCAGATCGACG
>JBMLMS010000098.1:0-5612 GCA_049243925.1 Pirellulales bacterium | reverse complement strand
GTGTGGGCGGGCTGCCTCCTTGAGGATCAGCATGTCCAAGGCCTGGTCCGCGACAAGCTTCTTCAGCATCGAGTTCTCCTTCTGCAACTCCTGAAGCTGCTTCGCCATCTTCGGATCCATGCCCCCGAACTTCGTTCGCCAGCGGTAGTACGTCTGCTGGCTGATGCCCAGCCGTCGGCAGACATCGGGAACGTTTGCACCCTTCCCAAGGTCCACATCAGCCTGCCGAAGCAGGCCCACGATCTGCTCTGTGCTGCGTCGCCTTTTCATCAGAGAACCCTTTCAAGCCCCAGCCGGGGCACGAGGATTCTCTCACAAGACCTGGCTCAAGATTTGGGGAGGGGATCAAGCCGGAAGACCGTTACGGAACGTGCCAATGACCGGGCTATCCTTTGAAAAAACGAGCGTTGCGGGTCGTACTTCGCGAGCTGGTTGCCGTTCTTGTCGGTATGCGGCGCGGCCGCGCGGTAGATGACCTGCACCGCATTGAAATCGGACATGGCCTTGAGCAGGGCATCGGCATACTGGCCGTGGGCGGGCAGGGCGAAGAGCAGAGCAAGCGCAGCGGCAGGTGAGAGGACAATGGCGGCGGCATGACCAAATCTGTCATGTTTTTTCAGACACCCGTCGACGCCTCGGGCGGCCGTGGGTTGCGGGGCAACGTGAGGGCCACCGCGAGTCCCGTGCCCACGATCACCGCGCACGCGATGA
Organism: Pirellulales bacterium; assembly: GCA_049243925.1. GTDB lineage: Bacteria > Planctomycetota > Planctomycetia > Pirellulales > UBA1268 > RGVT01. Next base: position 4,901 of record JBMLMS010000098.1, on the reverse strand, counting down.
AGCTCGCGCGGTAGCCCGCGGCCCGGCCGCCCGTCTCGCCGACGATGTCGGCGATCCCGCCGAAGAGCAGCCCGAACGGGGCCGCCATCGCCAATAGCAGCATGGTGCACGCCATGTTGCGACGGAGATCCCGCCGCCGCGAGGCGGAGAGAATGTAGTTTGGCGCATACACGCCGAAGAGCTCGCCCGCGCCGTAGATCTGGAACGTGGCGAGGTAGGCGAACCCGGTCGCGACAATCGCGTAGAGCGGGGCGAGGCAGAGCATGCAGCCGGTGGCGAGCATTCCGGCCAATGGAAACGTCTTCGCCAGAAGCAGCCCGAGCAGCACGCCCGCCACCGCCTTCGTCGCAAACCGGACCGCCAGTTGGTACATGACGCGGTCGCTCGGCTGCTCCCCCATCGCCTCGCTCGTGTTGAGCGTGAGGTTGGCGACCACCGTCGTGGCGGCACAGATGAGCACCGTCGCGATCGCAATCCGGCGGAGCAGCGGATCGCCGAAGAAGCCGCGTAGCGATGCGAAAATGCCCGTCGGCTCCTCCGTCGCTGAGCCCACGGCGGAGGCCTGCGGCTCGGGCAGCACGAACAGGCTGCCGAAGATTGCCGCCACCAGGAGCGGCACGGTCGCCCCGGCGAATACCATCCCGAAGTTGCCTGGAAACGAGGGCGGATCAAGGAGCCGCAGGCCGAGCGTTTCGCCGGTGAGCAGGGCCTGCGAGCCGAGCGAGCCGATGGCCGCAAGGATCGGCCCGGCGCCGAAGGCGAGGGCCAACGTTGCACCCCGCCGCGATTCATCCACGCCGCGGCCCAGAGCTTCCCACTCCAACGCCGACGCCGTGCTGACTGTGATCCCGGAGACAATGGCCTGCAGGATCACGGCCCTGCCGATCACGTTCGCCGGACAGCCGTAGGCGATCGAGGCCGCCACCGCTCCGGCGCCAAGGGCATTGAGCAGGAACGACGTCGTGAGCAGGGGTTTGAGCCACCGTGGATCGGTGAAGATGGAGTTCACGATCAGCGGAGTGCAGAGAAACGCGATATAGAGCACCTCGGGCGCGTTGGCAAAGATGCTCGAGCTGCCGAGTTTGTCGAGCAGGGCCGCGTGGGTGCTGCCGACATAGAGCACCGGCGCCGCGAGGTATTTCATGCCGACGCAACCCGCGAAGAGCAACAGGTTGCGGGTCTGCGTGGAGGCCGGCAGCGCGACGGTGGCCGGGGCGGAATCGGCGGAGGCGGATGCTGGCATGGCTTGATCGCCCAGGTTCATGCGGCCGCTGCGGCCGATTCCGTTCCCGATGCCACGATTGACGGCATGGTCGTACACGTTAAGCTCATGACGTGTCACACCGCAAGCGGCGTCGGCATTTTGCTTCGCATCACAACAACGAAGAGATTCTCAGTCATCTCTATGACATGACGCCCGTCTTCGCGGCCGCAATCCAAGGCCGGAACCACCATCGCATCACGAGGTCACGATGACGCAGAAACGTTTTCCCACCGGCATCATGTCGACCGTCTGCGTCCCGTGGGACGAGCGGGGGCAGGTCATCGAATCGATCCTGCGTGAGAACGTGCGACACGCCCTGACGGGCACCCGGCACCTCTATCTCTTCGGCACGGCCGGCGAGGGCTACGCCCTCACCGACGCCCAGTTCACGGCGATCGTCCGCGGGTTCGCCGACGAGATGCGGTCGGCCGGCGCCGAGCCGATGGTCGGGCTCATCGATCTTTCGCTCGGCTCGATGCAGGAGCGGATTCGCCTCTGCCGTGATCTGGGCGTGAACGACTTCCAGATTTCACTTCCCAGCTGGGCCGCCCTGCGGGACGACGAGCTTTTCCTGTTCTTCGATCACGTCTGCGGCGTGTTCCCCGACTGCCGGTTCATGCACTACAACCTGATGCGGACCAAGCGGCTCGTCACCGGCGTGGAGTATGGCCGCCTGGCCGCCAGGCATCCAAACTTGGTCGCGACCAAGAACTGCGGCGATTCGCTCGAGCACATTCGCTCGCTGCAACTCGACGCCGCGCCGCTGCAGCACTTCCTTTCCGAATCGGGATATGTCTACGGCTCCACCTTCGGCGAATGTGGCATCCTCGCCTCGTTCATCATGAACTGGCCGAAGCTGCGGGCCCTGCATGAGGCCGGCCGGCGGCACGACCACGCGGCAATGGTGGCGATCCAGCGGGAGGTGGACATCGTCATCCGCACGCTGGACGAGGCGGTTCCCGCGGGCCGCATCGACGGCACCTACGACAAGCTCATCGAGAAGATGTACGTGCCCGAGATGCCGCTCCGGCTCCTGCCGCCGTATGTCGGCGCGTCGGACGAGGAGTTCCACGCGTTCGTGAACCTGCTCCGCGAGCGTCTCCCCGAATGGGTGCCGGCAGCATGAGCAGCCTGATCGAATTAGAGACACGGGTCTGCCGCATGCCGCCGGGAGCCTCTCAGAGCATGCTGGCCGGTCCGCGGCTCGCGCTCGGCTCGCGCGGACAGATTCTCTGCACGTTCGTGGCGCAGACAGCCTCAGGCCTCAACGACTTCAAGCCGATGCTCGCGTCGTCGGCCGACGGCGGCCGCACGTGGTCGGAGCCGCGGCCGATCTGGCCCGAGCTTTTCGAGCGGTATTCCATCTTCGGCTCGGTGAGCCGCGGGCATGATGGGCGGCTCTTGTTCTTCGGCAGCCGCACCGTGATCGACGTGCCCGGCGAGCCGTTCTGGTCCGACGCCACGCAGGGGCTCAAGCCGAACGAGCTGGTCTGGTCCTCCTCGCGGGACGACGGGCAGACATGGGTGCCGTTTCAAGTCATCCCGCAGCCGATCCCCGGCAGCGCCGAGGCACCGGGCGCTGTCTGCGAGACCCGCGCGGGCCGGCTCGTCTGCTGCTATGCCCCCTATCCCACGTTCGATCCGTCGTTGCAGGTGGAGACCAACCAGGTGATCTCGCTTTCGAGCGGGGATCAGGGCAGAAGCTGGCAGGCGGCGCGGATGCTCGCCTTCGAGAGCCCGACGGCGAGGGGCGCCGAGGCATGGGTGGTGGAACTCTCCGACGGCCGCCTGCTGGGCACGGGCTGGCATGTGCAGCCGGGCACGGATCAGCCGAATGCGTTCGCCCTTTCGGCCGATGGCGGCCGCTCGTGGGGGCCGACCCGATCGACGGGCATCCTCGGCCAATCGACGGCGCTGGCGGCGTGGCGGGACGGCGAGGCGATCTTCGTCTACAACCAGCGGCGGTTCGGCGACATCGGTGTCTGGCTGGCCCGCGTGCGTCCCACCGACGAAGGCTTCGGGATCATCAGCAACGAGCGGGTCTGGGCGGCTCCGCGGCCGGCGGTGGATCCCGCCAAGACATCGGCCGAGAACTGGACGAATTTCGCGTTCGGCGAGCCCGCCGCCCTGTCGCTGCCGGACGGATCAGTGCTGGTCGTCCTCTGGACGGCCCCGGAGGGCGGCGGCGGCGAGATCGTCGCGGTCAAGGTGGCGGGCCTCGCGTAGGTCGCGCCGAATCGTCAAGCACCCAGAGGGACATCGCATGAACGCCTCACAAACAGGCTCCCCGCTGCCCGCACTCGACGCCCATGGCCACTACGGGAATTACCTCGACGCCAACCCGCTGCTCGCGGAGTTTTCCAGTGCGTCGGCCGCGGAAGTTGCGGCCCGCGCCCGCGCCTGCGGCGTCTCGTGGACGATCGTCTCTCCGCTCGACGGGCTGCTGCCCCGCGGCCGCGGGCAGCGCGTGGCCGAGGCCAACGAGCGGGCGTTCGTCGAGGTGGCGGCCACCCCCGGCCTGCTGCAATACGTGATCGTCAATCCGCTCCAGCCGGAGACCTTCGACCAGGCCCGGCGCATGCTGAAGACGGAGCGTTGCGTGGGCATCAAGATCCATCCCGAGGAGCATGCCTACCGGATCTCGGAGTTTGGCGACCAGCTGTTTCGATTCTTCGAGGAGACCGGCGCGTCGGTGATGACCCACAGCGGGTGCCCGAACAGCCTGCCAGAGGATTTCGTCCCGTTCGCAAACCGGTATCCCGGCGCGCGGGTCATGCTCGCCCATCTCGGCAACGGGCAGGGGGCGGGGGGACGGCTCGACCTGCAGGTGCGGGCCGTGCAGGCGTCGCGCCACGGCAATCTCTGGATCGACACGTCGAGCGCCCGCAGCATCCTGCCGCGACTGGTGGAGTGGGGGGTGCGGGAGGTGGGGGCCGAGCGGCTGCTCTTCGGCAGCGATACGCCGCTCTACCACGTCGCGCTCCAGCGGTGCCGCATCGAGGCGGCGGAGATTGCCGCGGCCGACAAGGCCCGCATCCTCTGGGACAACGCCATCGAGTTTTTCCGGCTTCAACGGCTGCTGCCCGCGTGAAAGGAAAAGGCTGACAACATTTCATATTATTCGGAGGGAGCCATGGTCAGCACCCAATCGGAACTTGCCGCCGCAAATGAGGTCCTGCCCGACCGTCCGCACAAGCTCACCAACCTGATTGTCGGCTCGATTTACGACGGGATCACCTTTGCCGATAAGGAGCAGGATGAGGCGGTTGGCATCGCGCTCAAGGCGCCGAGCCGCGTGAACGGCGTGTTTGTGGATTATTTCGAAGGCGACGGGCAGCAGATGTTGCCCTCAAGGGTGCCGGATCAAACAGCGATCTCGGTTTCGACGGATGGGAAACCCTTCAAGCAGGTCGCCGTCCTCGACGGGGAGGGCGTGACCTCGCGCAGCCGCATCCGCTTCGCCCCCGCGGAAGCCACCCACGTCCGCTTCGACTTTGGGAAAAACACGCCAAAACGCGGCCTGCGGTTCGTGGAACTCGGCGTGGTCGGGAAACAATCATGAAAACAAACCTACTGTTTCCAATTCTCTTCGCTGCGCTGTGTGGCGCGGCATCGGCCCAAGACCCCGTGAACATCG